>JBIODO010000031.1:0-18471 GCA_044445225.1 Burkholderiales bacterium | reverse complement strand
GATGAAGAGAGTGTTCACGGCCGACGACATCAAGAGCACCTGGAACAGCATGGGCGCCGAGCTGCCCAATTTGTACGGCGCCGATTTCGGCAAGTTCGTCAGCAACGAGATCAAGCGCTGGGCCGAGGTGGTCAAGGCTTCGGGCGCCAAGCTCGACTGAATGAAAAGTCACCGCCTGCCGCCAGACCGCCATCCCGATGAGCAACGCCAACGTCTTCGCCACGCTGCGCGCCGCGTTCCCGGCCGACCTCGACGCGGTCGCGATCGAGACCGCCGACGGCCCGGGCGCGCCGCAGTTCTACACCTGGCGCGACCTCGACCGCGGCACGGCGATGCTGGCCAACGCGTTGGCGTCGCTCGGCTTGCCCGCCGGCGCTCGCGTGGCGGTGCAGGTCGACAAGAGCGTCGAAGCGCTGATGCTGTATTTGGCGGTGCAACGCGCCGGGCTCGTGCATCTGCCGCTGAACAATGCCTACCAACAGGCCGAGATCGAATACTTCATCGGTGACGCCGAGCCGGCGGTGGTGGTGTGCGCACCGAAAGACTTCACCTGGATCTCGCGCCTGGCGTTCCGGCGCGGCACGAGAAACGTCTTCACGCTCGGCGACGACCGCAGCGGCAGCCTGCTCGAACGCGCGGCGTGGATGAGCGACGCGCACGCGCCGGCGGTGAGCCGCGCCGATGATCTGGCGGCGATCCTGTACACCAGCGGCACCACCGGACGCAGCAAGGGTGCGATGCTGACGCACGGCAACCTGGTGTCCAACGCGCAGGTGCTGAAGGACTATTGGGGATGGCGAGCCGGCGACGTGCTGATCCACGCGTTGCCGATCTTTCACGTGCATGGCCTGTTCGTGGCCTCGCACGGCGCGCTGCTCAACGGCAGCAAGATGATCTGGTTTTCGCGCTTCGACCCCAAGGCCACGATCGCGCGCTTCGCCGATGCCACGGTGTTCATGGGTGTGCCGACGTTGTACACGCGGCTGCTGGCGGAGCCGCAGCTCACGCGCGAGGCCTGCGCGCACATGCGGCTTTTCGTCTCGGGTTCCGCGCCGCTGCAGGTGGAGACCTTCGACGCCTGGGCGCTGCGCACCGGGCAGACGATTCTCGAACGCTATGGCATGAGCGAAACGGTGATGCTGACCAGCAATCCGTATCGCGATCACGAGGGCGAGCGCCGCCGCGGCACCGTGGGCTTTGCGCTGCCGGGGGTGCAGGTGCGCGAGCGCGACGCTGCCGCAGCGCCATGCCCAGCCGGCGAGATCGGCGGCATCGAGATCAAGGGGCCCAACGTGTTCGCCGGCTATTGGCGCATGCCCGAGAAGACCCAGGAGGAGTTCACAGCCGACGGCTGGTTCAAGACCGGCGACGTCGGCAAGATCGACGAGCGCGGCTACGTCACGATCGTGGGCCGCAGCAAGGATCTGGTGATCACCGGCGGCTACAACGTCTACCCCGCCGAGGTCGAAGGCTTCATCAACGAGCTGCCCGGTGTCGCCGAGTCGGCGGTGGTGGGCCTGCCGCACCCCGATTTCGGCGAAGGCGTGGTCGCGGTGGTGGTGCCCAAGCCGGGCAGCCAACTCGACGGCGCGGCGATCGTCGGCGCGCTGAAGGGCCGCATCGCCAACTTCAAGGTGCCCAAGCAGGTGTTCGTGGTCAACGAACTGCCGCGCAACACGATGGGCAAGGTGCAGAAGAACCTGCTGCGCCAGCAGCATCAGGGGTTGTTTGGCGGCTGACCGCGCCATCGACAACGGGGCGCTTCGCGTGGCGCCCGGCGATGCGCGCTGCCCACGCTGCGGCCGCGGCTTTCATTGCGGCATGAACGACGCCGCGCCGTGCGCGTGCACGACCTTGCAGTTGAATGCCGCCACGTTGAGCCGCCTGCGCGCGCGCTACAGCGGCTGCCTTTGCCTGCAATGCCTGGGCGAGCTCGCGCGCGCGGACACCACTGGCGCGCCGCCCGCGGCCAGCGACAACGCGATCGATCGCGGCCTCGATGCACTGACGACGGCCATCATGCCGCTGGCGATCGTGGTCACGCTGCTGCTGTTCCTGCAGTGGCCGCTGCGCGACCTGGTGCAGGCGTGGTCCACGCAGGCCAACGATCTGGCGCAATGGTTGTTCGCGCTGTACGTCGCGCTGTCGCTGCGCCATGCTACGCGCCACCACGCGCACCTCACCCCACGCGGCGATATCGCGGCCGCGAGCGACCCGACGTCACCGCAGCGCAACCGTTGGCGCGCAGCCGGCGCGGCGCTGTGCCTGCTGCCGTGGGCGGCGTTTCTGCTGATCGCAGGCTGGCCCGAGGTGAGGCAGGCGGTGGCCAGCGGCGAGCGTTTTCCCGAGACCGACAACCCGGGCTACTTCATGACCCACGTGGCGATGTGGGTGCTGGCGCTGCTGGCCACCTGGCAGGGCGCGCGCGACCTCTGGCGCACGCTGCGTCCGCGCCGCCGGGCCTGAAGGGCGATGGGAGCATTCGGCCTGCTGCTGCTCGCGCTGGCGCTGGCGCTGATGCTCAGCACCGGGTGGCCCACTTACCTGGTGCTGCTGGGTGTCTGCTCGATCGGCGCGTTGGCGGGCTTGGCCGGCGGCGCCATCGAGCCACACATGCTGGCCGGCTTGCCGGGCCGCGTGATCGGTCTGCTCAACCACGACCTGCTGCAGGCGCTGGTGATCTACGGGCTGGTCGGTGCGCTGCTGATCCGGCTCGACCTGGCGGGCAGCGTGTATGGCGGCATGCGCCACCTGTTGCGTCCGCTGCTGCCTCGCGCGGCGGCGCCGGTCTCGGGGTTGCTGCTCGGCGCGCTGCTGGCGCCGGTCAACGGCTCGGTCGGCGCCAGCCTGATGACGCTGAACCGCAGCACCGCGACCGACCGGGCCGCCCAGGGCATGCCCGCGGTGCGGCGCACGGCGCTGGTGGCTGTCGCCAGCACGCTGGGCGTGCTGATTCCGCCGTCGCTGGTGCTGCTGCTGTTGGGCGACGCGATGATGCGTGCACACACCGAGGGCCTCGACATCGCCCTTGGCATGCACCTGCCGTTGGCCGGCGAGCGCATTCGCGTGATCAACACGCAAGACGTGATGCAGGCCGTGCTGCCGCCGGCAGCGCTGCTGTTGATCGGCTGGCTGGTGTGGAGTGCGATCGGTGCCCGGCGCGACGTGGCGTCGCCGGATCGCGCGCGCGCATCGCGGCGCGAACGCATCGCCCTGGTCGTCGTGCCAGCGGCGCTGGTGTTGGTGCTGGTGCTGGTGGCCAGCGGCCGCGTGCGCGCCGTGGAGGGGGCGGCCACCGCCGGCGTGGCGCTGCTGTTGTGGGGTTTGCTGAGCCGGCAACTGACGCGACAGCGTCTGGCCGACGTGCTGAGCGATGCGATGGTGATCACCGGCATGCTGTTCGCGCTGCTGCTGGCGGCCACCACGTTCTCGCTGCTGTTGCGGCTGCTGGGCACCGACCGCCTGGTGGCCCAGGTCATGTCCAGCCTGCGCGACCCGCTGCAGGCGGTGGGGGTGGTGCTGGGCGTGCTGGTGCTGTGCGCGTTCGTGCTCGACGCCTTCGAACTCACCTTTCTCGTGGTGCCGATCGTGATGCCGCCGCTGCTGTCGCGCGTGGGCGACGCGGCGTGGGTGTCGGCGCTGGTGCTGCTGGTGCTGCAACTGGGCTTCCTGCTGCCACCGTTCGGCTATTCGGTGGTGCTGGCGCGCGGCCACGCCGTCGACAGGCCCAGCTGGGCGGCGCTCACCCGCGAGTTGTTGCCCTATCTGTTGTGGCTGCTCGCGGTGATCGTGCTGGTGGTGGCGTGGCCCGAGCCGACGCATTGGCTGCGCACGGCGCCGGAGCACTTGCCGCCTGCCGACGCGATGGACGCCGATCGCATCGACGAGTTGATGCGCGACATGTCCAAACCGCGCGACGCTCGGGCGCCCTGATCGATCACTGCCAGCGCTGCGGCTCCACGTGCACGCTGCCTCGGGCGCTGCTCAACGTGAGCGCACCGTCTTGCACGGTGGCCTGCAGCTGCATGCTGCGCTCGGCCAGCTCGACCAGCGCCGGCGCCGCGTCGGCAGGCAGCCGCCACACCTGCAGCCTGTCCAACCGAGACACCTTGTTGACGATGCCGCGCCACCAGACGTCGGCGGCGGCATGGAAGGCGAGCACCACCACGGCGTCGGCCTGCGCGCTGGCCTTGGTCAAGGCCCGGTCGTCGGGCTGGCCCACCTCGATCCACAGCCGCTTGCGGCCGGTGAAATCGGTCAGCGCCACGTCGGGGTCATCGGGGTCGGACAGCCCGGCGCCGAACGCCAGCTTGCCGTCGCCACGGCAAACGTCTTGCAGCTGATGCGCGTGCAGCGCCAGCGCGACGATGCGCACCATCATGCGCTCGTCGGTCTCGCTCGGGTGGCGCGCCAGTGTCAACGCATGCTCGGCGTAGTAGCCGTGGTCGATGTCGGCGATCTGCAGCTGGGCTTTGAAAATCGTGGACTTGAGGGCCATGCACGAGATTCTGCATGGGATGCGAGGCGTGCCGCGGTGAAGCGGATCGTCCCCAGCCGAGTCAGAACGGAACCGCGTAGTTGAGATAGGCGCGCAACTGCGGTGCTGTCTGCGGCGACCCGCTTTGATGCAGCCACGAGTACTTCAAAGTGGCGACCAGTCCTTCCAGCGCGGTTCCCTTGGCGAACGCGTAGTCGGCGCGCACGTTGGTTTCGTTGCGGTCTGGAATCGATGCACCGGTGAGGGCGTTGATGCGGTCGCGGCCGCTGGCGTAGATGGCAGAGGCCGTGAGTCCGCGCATACCCAGCCCGGCAAAATTGACACTGCCGCCAACGCCCCAGGCCTTCTCTCCGGCGCTGTTGAACGCCACCTGCATCAGCTCGAGGTAAGACGGGGTGGTGCCGAACGGGTTCTGCACGTTGAACCCCGTGCCCGTCTGCGTGTAGTACAGCTGAGCCCCGAGCGGCCCGTGGCTCATCGCGGCTTGCAACCCCGCGGTAGAGGTCGAGAACGATCCGATCTGCGCGTCACCGACCGATCTCTGCGCAGTGTACTGAGCGCCGAACGTCAGCGACGTCTTGTCGTCGATCGCGATCGGAAACGCGCCGTCGGTGTAGAAGGTGTTGAACACGTCGATGCCGTACTGCTCGTCCATGCGCAGATAGGCGTTCGGGGCGAAGGTCCACGTCGCACCGGCATAGACGACGCCCTTGTGATCGCCCGTGCCACCTGCCGCGTTCGACATCCAGACGAAGCTGTCGGACTGGCGGGCCTTGAACTTGGTGATGTAGCCGCCGGTGTAGGACACATCGTTCGCGGAGCCCGACAACGTGTAGGCCTCGAACGTGTTGGGCACCATCCGGTTGTCCTGCGGGTTGATGTACGGCCGATCGATGAGTTGACGGTAGCCCGTGAGCGTCTGGCCGAACACCCGCGCGGCTGCGAAGGCCTCGCCCAGCACCGTGATCGGATGCTGCCCAGGCGCGAGCAGTTTGGTGCCGTCCTTGTCGTCGGGCCCGTAGAGCCTCTGCGACGTATAGCCGAGCAAGCCCAACTGCACCACATCGCCCCACCAGGGGCTGCGCAGGCCCGCCCATCCACCGAGCGCCCAGGCGGCGCTTGGTGACCCGGTGAGACTCTCGGCGTCGAAGTAGTAGGTGCGCAGCTGCGCCACTGGCTCGAAGCCGCCCGGCAGCTTGTAGCCGTCGTTGGACAACGCCCCTGGGTAGATGCCTTGCGCCGACACGCCGGACGCCATCGCGACGCCGCACAGGGCCACCGACCGGCGCAGCCACGGCGCGCGGTTTGCGAGAGCTGCGTTGAGGTCCATCGGGGGACCTCCTGCGAGGACCGAAGACTTGGGGCTCATGGTCGGCGAGCCTACTTCAGTTGCTTGAGCACACGAGCGCCCGGCAATCGGCAAATGATCGGCAGGGCTCACCCCTTGCGAGCGGCTTTGCCGGTCGGATTCCCCGTTCTGCCCCTCTCAAGTCGCAGGCCCCCACGGCCGAAAACCCATTGCACACATACGATCGGTTTGGGCATTGGACCGCCGACCCGCCATGGCGCCACTGATCGACGCGACCCACCGACAACTCAAGATCACCCTGATCGCCCTGGCCCTGGTGGCCAACGGGCTGGTGGTCGGCGTCGTCGGCTACTCGCTGCGCCAGAGCCGCAGCCAGTATGAGCAGCGCGCGGAGTTGCTGACCCAAAACCTGTCGGCCGCTGTCGACCGCAACGTCAGCGCCAACATCGAGAAGATCGACCTCGCACTGCTGGGCATGGTCGATGAGGTCGAGCAGCAACTGGCCGAGGGCGCGATCGACGACGAGCGCAGCCTGCGCTTTCTGAAGCGCCACAGCGCCCACTATGCCGAGATCGAATCGATCCGGGTCACCGACGAGGCCGGTCGGGCCTGGCTCGGGCCCGGCAACAGCCGGGCGCAGCCGCTGGATCTGTCCACCCGTGAGTGGTTCCAGATCCAACGCACGCGCAGCGACGCCGGGCTCTATGTGACCAAGCCGATCCTGAGCCGGGCCACCGGGCAGTGGATCATTTCGTTCAGCCGGCGTTTTGTGCGGCCCGATGGCAGTTTCGCTGGCGCCGTGACGGCGGCGGTGCCGGTGGAGTATTTCCGCCGCATCCTGTCGTCGATCGAAGTCGGCAAGAAAGGCACGGTCATCATTCGCGACACCGAGTTGGGGCTGGTGGCTCGCTCGCCCGCCATCATCAACGGCCAGGCCGGCATCGTGGGCAACAGCGTGGTGTCCAGCGAATTGCGCGGGCTGGTCGAATCCGGGCTCGCGCAGGCCACCTTCCACGCACTGCGCACCGCCGACGCGGTGGAACGCACGATCACCTTCCGGCGCCTGAAGGTGGCGCCGCTGATCGTGATCGTGGGCGTCGGCAGCGAGGAATACCTGCAGGGCTGGTGGCACGAGGTCGCCACCTTGCTGGCCTTCAGCCTGGCGTTCGCCGCGATCATCTGCAGCGCCGGCGTGTTCCTCTTTCGGGCCTTCCTCGGGCGCAGCCAGGCCGAGGCACGCACCCGATTGCTCGCCAACGTGTTCCAGCACAACGGCGAGGCCATCGTGATCACCGACCACCGCAATCGGATCATCGAAATCAACGACCGCTTCACCCAGCTGACCGGCTATGCGCTGAGTGACTATCAAGGGCGCGACCCGCGCACGCTGGCCGCCGCACCCACCTCGGCGCGGGCCCTGCAGGCGATTCGGCGCGCGGTGCGCAAAGAGGGGCGTTGGCAGGGCGAGATCTGGGGCCAGCACAAGCTCGGGCATGTCATGCCCACCTGGCTGACGGTGGCGGTGATGCGCGATGCGCGTGCGCAGGTGTCGCATCACATCATCAGCTTCTCCGACATGACGGTGCTCAAGCAAGCCGAAGAGCGCGTGCTGCACATGGCGAACCACGACTCGCTGACGCGGCTGTCCAATCGCGCCGGCCTGCAGAGCCGCCTGGAACAGGCCGTGGCCAGCGCGCGGCGCGCGGGCCGGCACCTCGCCGTGCTGTTCATCGACCTCGATCGCTTCAAGAACATCAACGACACGTTGGGCCATGCGGTCGGTGACGAGTTGCTGGTGGTGGTGGCGCAACGCCTGAAAGCGATCGTGCGCGAGAGCGACGCGGTGGCGCGGCTGGGCGGCGACGAGTTCGTGGTCGTGCTCACCGACCTGGCTGCGCCCGCGGTGCGGCCCGCTGCGCTGGTGGCCGCGAAGATCGTCCAGGAGCTCGGCCACTCCTACCAGATCCTTGGCCATGTCGTGCACTCGACACCGAGCATCGGCATCGCCGTGTTCCCCGATGACGGCGCCGACGGCGCGTTGCTGATGAAGAATGCCGACGCCGCCATGTACCACGCCAAATCGGCGGGCCGCAACAACTTCCAGTTCTTCGCGCAGCCGATGAACGATGCGGCCGTCGCGCGCCTGGAGCTGGAGAACGGTCTGCGGCAAGCCGTCGCGCGCGGGGAGTTCCAGCTGCACTATCAGCCGCAGATCGATCTTGCGAGCAACGAGGTCGTCGGTGTCGAGGCGCTGGTTCGTTGGCGACATCCGCAGCTGGGCCTGGTGGCGCCGCTGAAGTTCATCACGCTCGCCGAAGAGATCGGCTTGATCGTGCCGATCGGCGAATGGGTGCTCGGCGAAGCGCTGCGGCAGCTCGCCGAGTGGCGCCGCCAGGGCATGGCGCACTTGACGGTGTCGGTCAACATCTCCGCGCACCAATTGGGCGTGTCCGAATTCGTGGGCATGGTGCTCAGCAAGCTCGCCGCGCAAGGCCTACCCGCCTCGGCGCTACGGCTCGAAATCACGGAGAGCGTGGCGATGCAGCGGCCGGAGCAAACCGTGGCGCTGCTGCGCGAATTGCGCAGGCTGGGGGTCGGGCTGGCGATCGATGACTTCGGTACCGGCTACTCATCGCTGTCGTACCTCAAGCAGCTGCCGCTGAACTGCCTGAAACTCGATCGTTCGTTCGTCAGCGACATCGAGAGCGACGCCAACGACGCCGCGATCTGCGCCGCGACGATCTCGTTGGCGCACAACCTGGGCCTGGCGGTCGTGGCCGAGGGCGTGGAGACGGCCGCGCAGCTGAGCTTCCTGCGCTCGCTCGGTTGCGACGGTGTGCAGGGCTACTTCTTCAGCAAGCCCCTGCCGGCGCCAGAGTGCGCCGCGTTCATCGAGTCCTGGCTCGCAGTCGCGGCCTGAACCTGTCCCTGTCGGAAGGGAGGCCGCTGGCCGCGGTCCGCCACGGCATGTAACCGAATCGGGTTTCTAATGTGCATTTGTCACATTGAGATACGAAACCGCAATACGCCAACTACGTCACATGAGGATGCTCATGGGCCTCGATGGGGGCGGCGGGCTCGCCGCCGCTTCCGAGGTTCGATCTCCAACCAAGGAGTCCTCTATGCAACGCCTGTCCCGGCTCTTCGCGATCGCCTGCGCCGCGACCGCGCTCATCCTGTCCGCCTGCGGCGGTGGCGGCTCCTCGATGCCACCGCTTTCGAGCACCCTCTCCGGCGCTTCCGCCGGGGCCTCCAGCTCCGGCACGGTGACCGCCTTTGGCAGCGTCTTCGTCAACGGTCACGAGTTCGCCACTGGCGGCGCGAGGGTCATCGACGACGACGCCGGCACCACGGCCAACGGCACCTCCTCGCTGGAGGTCGGCATGAGCGTCGACGTGATGGCGTCGGGCAGCAGCAGCGCGAATCACCCCGAGGCCGCCGAGATCCACGTGCACCCGCTCGTGCGCGGCGTGGTCGACAGCTCCGACCCGGCCGGCACGATCACGGTGATGGGTCAAACGATCCAGCTGACCGCTTCCACCGTCTTCAGCGACCACCGCGCTTGCGTCAGCGCGGCGACCCCGCCGTGCACCGCGGTCACCGGCCAATCGGACCTGACCGCGACAACCGGCTCGGGCAGCAGCGCGACACCCGGCAGCTACGTGACCGTGCACGGCTTCCTGTTCGCCAGCGATGCGTCCAGTGGCAACGCCAACGTCGTCGCCACGCTAGTTTCGGTGGCTGACCCGCCCGCATCGACCACGCGCGTGGCCTACAAGGCCGAGGGCGTCGTCAAGTCGGTGGGCGCCGGCTCGTCGATCATGATCGGCGGCCTGACGGTCGATCTGTCGGCGGCCACTTGTCGCGCCAAGGGTGCCACAGCGTCGTGCGCGACGGCATTCAGCGTCGGCCAGGTCGTTTCGGCATTTGGCGCGAAGGCGCCTGCGCTGCCGGCGACGACGTTCACCGCTGACGCAGCGCTGCTGCGCGGCAAGATCGCCGTCGAAACCCCGGGGGCCGTGGTCGAGGTCGAGGGCAAGGTCTCGGCGGTCGATACCTCGATGATGTCGTTCGTCGTGCGCGGCATCACGGTCGACGCCAGCGCGCTCATGTCACTGCCGGTCGTCGGCGATGTGGTGGTGGTGGCAGGCACGGTCTCCGACGACGGCCAGTCGATCAAGGCCAGTGCGGTCAAGGTGATCCATGCTGCGCGTGCCGCCACCTTCGCGTTCGAGGGAGATGCGTCCAGTGTCGCGGCCGGCAGCGCGACCGACACGTGGCTGCTCACGATGCTCGGCCAGTCGATGACGGTGAACTCCTCGACACGCCTGCGCGACCTCACGATGCGCAGTGATCCGTCGAATCCATTCAACATCTCGACCTTCCAGAGCTATCTCGCCGCCAGCGCATCGCAGCACCTGGTCGTTCGCACGCTGGCTGACGCCGCGGGCAATCTGACTGCGACGTCGGTGACGATCGTGCGGGCGTCGACCGTCGCGGCGGTCAGCGGCGTGGTCGACGCCACGCCCGCGCCGGTCAACGGCAGCGGGTCGAGCGCACCGACCACCTTTGCAGTGCACGGCCTGTCAGTGAGCGCCGACCCCGCAGCCATCGTGAAGGTATTCGCGCAGCACAACCTGTATGGCTTCGGCGGCATGGGACGCACGGCCGGCGGCACCGTCGCCGCGGGCGACCGCGTGCTGGTGTTCGGCACGTTCGCCTCGAGCACGCTGACAGTCGCCGCGCCCGCATCGTTGAGAAGCATCGTGCTCGACTTTGGAGCCGGACTGCGCGACAAGGACTGCGACGGCTTCTGACCCACTGGGCGCCGCCTGCTGGCCGATCCCCGTTCGGGGATTGGCCGGCAGACCGGCCCATTGAGTGCCGTGTTATGGCAACGCCACCATCGGTTCGGCGATCAGCGTCAGACTGACGGCCTGGCAGGCCAGCATCGGCAGCGTTAACTGAACGCCAGCTGAACGCGATCGGTTCGGCAGCCCATCGCCTGGGGCGTGACGCGCCCAACTCATTGACGGGTCAGGGTTCACGGCGTATACCGCTGACCCTTGAGCAGGATGAGGGGCTTGCGAAAGACCCGACGCAACGCTGATCTTGCCCAAGAAACGCACAGGGCGACGTGCGCAGGTCGCTCACATAAATCGTGAATCCAAGGAGACCCGCCATGCCCGCAAAGCAATCGCGCTCGCTGTCGATCCTGTCGGCCTTGCTGTTTCCAGTCTGCCTGCTGAGTGCCGGTCCGGCCTTTGCTCACGATGACGACGAAAGCCGCGGCGCCGTTCGTTTGATCACGACCATACCGATCCCCGGCGACCCGCTGAAGACGTTCGACATCAGCTGGGTCGACCCGCAGACCCGGCAGTACTTTCTGGCCGATCGCAGCAACAGCGCGATCGACGTCATCGATACGCGCCGCAACGTCGTCGTCGCTCAGATTGCCGGCGGGTTCGCCGGCGCCACCGGAAACAACGACACGTCGGGGCCCAACGGCGTCACGGTGTCCGGGCATTGGTTGTTCGCGACCGACGCGCCCAGCCGAGTCATCGCCATCGATTTGAGAACGAAGCTGATCGTCGGCGAGGCCAATACGGGCGGCGGCGCCGGGCTGCGCGCCGACGAGCTGGCCTACGACCCTCGCGACGGACTCATCCTGGCGGTGAACAACGCCGATAGTCCACCGTTTGCCTCGTTGATCAAGGTCGATGCCCACACCGGCGCACTGGCGGTTCAGAAGAAGATCGTGTTCAGCGATCTGGCTCACGATCCCCAGGGAAGCCTTCCTGCCGGGCAGGTGGCCACCAATGGCGCAGAGCAACCCGTTTGGGAGCCGCGCAGTGGCCGCTTCTACATCTCTCTTCCCGAGTTGAACGGGCCGGGCGGCGCCGGACCCACGGGCGCGATCGCACGCATCAATCCCAACGACGGCACGGTGGAACATCTGCACCTGGTCAGCCACTGTCAGCCGGCCGGTCTCACGGTCGGTCCCAACGAGGAACTGCTGGTGGGTTGCAGTGTCGCGTTCGACACCAGTGGCGTGCCGTGGAGCCTTGCGAATCCGCTGACCAAGCCAACGGCCACGACCGCGGCGCCGATCTCGCTGATCCTGACCGCAGCGACCGGCCAGGTCAGGAGCACGGTCACTGGAGTATCAGGCAACGACGAGGTGTGGTTCAACCGCGGCGACGGTCACTACTACCTCGCCGCCCGCAACCAGCCCGGCGGGCCGGTGCTCGGCGTCGTCGACGCCCGAAGCGGCGTGCTGTTGCAGGCGATACCCACGGTCAATCAGGCGTCGGTGCCGTCGGCCAGCCCGCAGGCAGGAACAGCGCATTCGGTGGCGGTGGATCCCATCAACAATCACGCGTTCGTTCCGCTGCCCGCCAACAACGTGTTCCCCAATTGCCTCAATGGGTGCATCGCGGTGTTCGGAGCGCCGGGGTCGGAACGCGACGACGATTGACGACGGGCTGCTGAAGAACAGATCGCGCACTTTGGTGCCGTGCGCATCTGTGCACGCGCGCTGCTGCGCGGGTCTCCGCGGCCGCCTGTTCAGGTCCAAGACAGCTTGCAGACAGGTTTCGCGCGTTCGATGCGGCGCTGTGTGAAGGCCAGGTAAATCGCGGGCCGAATGTCCCGCTTCTCCTCAAGCCGGACTGCTCGCCGTCGATGTGCAATCCATCCACATCAACGGAGCCTGTCATGAGCAGCATCAGCAACGTCAGCAGCATCAATCCCCTCTCGACTCTCTCCCAGCTGCAAAGCGCAGCGGGCGCGCAGCGTGGCACCACAACCGACGGCGACGGCGGCCGCGTGCACCACGGTCACCGAGGCGGCGGCATGGGTCATGCCGTGATGCAGGCCCTGCAGAGCCTCGGCCTGAACCTGTCGCAGCCGGCGTCGCCGAGTTCCCAGAGCAACGCCGCCGGCACCACCGATTCCGACGGCGACAACGACGGCAGCGGTGGAGCCTCCGGCGCCTCCTCGGTGCGCCAGGATCTTCATCAGTTCATGCACGCGTTGTTCCAAGCCATCCGCAGCGAGTCTGCGGGCTCGTCCGACGCGAACTCGGCCGCCACCACCGCGCCTTCCGGCGATCCACGGGCAGCGGTCGGAAGTGGCATGGCCGCGCTGGTCTCGCAGGTCAGCAACGGCAGCGCGCCAGCCGACCTGCAGTCGGCGTTCGACAAGCTGCTGAAGGACACGCAGGGCGCCGCTGCGGCTTCATCCTTCAGCAACACAACCGGCTCGCCGGCAAGCGGCAATGCCACGTCGACGGTGACGTTGCAGCAGTTGCTCACGCAGCTGCAGCAGACCCTCGGCTACGGACCGGCCAGCACGAGCGACTTGCTCGGCAACGCGTTGACTGCCACGGGCTGAGTCGCCGCGATGGCGGCGGGGACTCGCAGTCCCGCCGCCACCGGGCCCACGTCAAGTCATGCGTGCACGTGACGGTACGCCGCGCGCTCGAAGGCCTCGTAGGTGGACGCGAAGCGCGGCTCGACGAACGGCAGCGACTGCGTCATCAAGAGGCCCGCGATGTTGGCCTTGGGGTCGAACCAGAAGTGCGTGTTGAGCACGCCCGCCCAGCCCTGCGAGCCGGCCAGGCGCATGCCTGCAATGTCTTCTTCGAATCGCATGAAGGCCATGCTGTGAGACTTGCGCCGGCCCGGGAAGAACTCAGCGTCGGCCGTGATCGCCGGCACCACGGTCTTCAGGCATGGGATCGGCGTGTCGCCGATCTGATTGGCCAACATCCGCTGCAGCCCCGCCTCGCTGAGGATGCGCTTGCCGTCGAGCGTGCCCTTGTTCAGGTACATGCGCAAGAAGCGCATGTAGTCCGGCGCGGTCGAATACAGCGCGTGACCCATGCCGTAGAACTCGGGGTTCGACGGGGGTGCCAGTGCGAAGTCGGCAAAGCGTCCGTCTTCGCCGCGCATGCTCACGCCGGCGAGCCTCGGCGCCATGCGCGCCTCGACCTCGAACCGCGTGTCGGGCATGCGCAACGGCTCGAAGATCTCTTCGATGCAGAAGCGATCGATGCGGCGGCCGTCGACCTTCTCGACGACGCGGCCGAGCCAGTCGATACCGATGCCGTAGTCCCAGCGCTCGCCCGGCTCGAACAGCAACGGGTAGTTCAGCGACTGGACCAGCCCCGACAAGATCGACGGCGATCCGGTCGCCTCCAGGTAGCGCGGCATGTCTGCGTTCCAAAACTCGTACACCAGGCCCGAGGTGTGGGTGGCCAGTTGCCGCACCGTCGCCTTGCCGCGCGGCGCGCGCAGCTTCGGACCCTCCGGGCCGAAGCCCTCGAGCACTTTCAGCGCGGCGAATTCCGGCAGGATGCTTTCGACCGTAGCGTCCGGGCTGAGCTTGCCGCGATCCATCAGGATCATCGCGGCCGTGCTGCCGATCGCTTTCGTCATGGAGAAAATGCGAAACACCGTGTCGACGGTGGCTGCCTGCCCTGCACTGCGCTGGCCGGCAGCCCCGGACCAGGTGACGCCGCTGGCATTGCCCGTCATCGCAACCAAGAACGGCGCGTGCTGCTTGGCGACAGCTTCGCTGATGACCTTGTCGAGCTCTGACATGTTGACCTCCGTGCGCTTCGGCGCGCGACAGAAATTGCCCGCACCGATCAGCAAACGATCGTAGGCGCGTCACTCGAGCTGCGCAAGCGAGTCTTTCGACAGCGGGCCCCGGTCACTCACCCGCACGCCCCGATGTAGCCGCAGGTGGTGCAGAACTCGCAGCCGTCTTTGTGGATCAGCGTCGGGTTGGCGCATTCGGGACAGCGCGCGCCGGCCATCGGCGCCGCAGCGCCGCCATTGCGCGGCTTGTCGCTCGGCACTTGCAGGATGCCCATCGCATTGAGCGGGAAACCGGCGGCATCGAGCACGCCCAACATCGTGTAGCGATGGATCACCAGCCCCGCGATGTAGGCCACCGTCGACGGCCACAGCTGCTGCCGGCGCTCGCCCGGCACCGGCGCCATGAACTGCCCGAGCGGCTCGCCCACGTTGAGCAGCTTGCGCAGCTTCATGCCGATCCACGCCGGGTCCATGACGCGCATGTCGAGCGACAGCAAGCGCGCCAGGCCGTCGAGCGCACGCGGGTAGTTGCCGGAAAAGCCGATGGCGCAGGGCCGCGTGACGAACGCGGCCGCGCCTTCGCCCTGGCGCGTGACGAAGCCGCCGCCCGCGCCCGCGGGCAACTGCACTTCCTTCAGCGTCACCGTGAATGACTCGCCGCTCGCCGGGTTGGAGACGTCGACCGCCCACGCCAGCGTGCCCGACGTGCTGGTGCGCGGCTCGTCGCGGCTGAACATCGCATCGATCACCGGCGTCGAGCCGCCTTCTTGCAGCGCGCCGAGTTGCTCGCAGCGCCAACGGATCACCGCCGCGGTGGCCGCCACCACGCCGGGGAACAGGCGCGGCTCGCCATGCGGCGGCATCGACATCTCGAACGAACGCTCTTCCGACACCGTGGCCAGCGCATCGAGCTTCAAGCGCAGCCACGCGGCGTCGTTGGCACGCATGTCCATCGACAGCGTCTTGGCCAGCGCGGCCAGGCCGCGCGGCTGCTCGGCGCCGTTGACCCACACCTCGAACGGCAGGTTGCGCGCGAACAGGCCCGACTCCGGGCCTGCCTCGGCAGGCAACTCGCCGACGAACAGCGAGAACTCGCCGTGCGGGTACTGGATCATGTAGCTCCACGCCGGGTTGCCGCCAGGAAACTCGGGACGGCTCGGCCAGCGCAGCGAGGCCAGCACCGGCGCGGGCAAGCGCTCGACGCGCAGGCGCTGGTTGGCGCCGTCGCCGGCCACCAGTTGCGGCGGCGCCGCCTGCGACTCGACGCTCAGCACCGCACCCAGCACGGCATTGGGCCGGTAGGTCGCCAGGCCCTTGAGGCCCGCCTTCCATGCACCGAAGTACAGGCCCTGAAAGTCGGCGTACGGATAATCGACCGGCACGTTGACCGTCTTGCTGATCGAGGTGTCGACGAACGGCGCCACGGCGGCCACCATCGCGGCGTGATCTTCGGCGCTCATCTCGAGCGCGGTGACGAAGGCGTCGGTGAGCGGCGTCTGCTCGCCCTTCAGGTGCCGGTACAGCCGCCATGCGTGGTCTTCGACCGCGTACTCCTTGAAGGTGTTGTCGGGCTCGCGCTTGCGCCGCGTGTAGCTCCAGCTGAATGCCGGCTCGATGCCATTGCTCGCGTTGTCGGCAAACGCCAGGCTGATGGTGCCGGTGGGTGCGATCGACAGCAGGTGCGAGTTGCGGATGCCCTGCGCACGGATCTTGTCCTTCAGTGCCTGCGGCAGCCGCGACGCGAAGCTGCCGCGCGACAAATACAGGTCTGCGTTGAACAGCGGGAACGCCCCGCGCTCGCGCGCCAGGTCGGCCGACGCGTTGTAGGCGGCGTCGCGCATCACTTCGGAGATGCGCGCGGCCTCCGCGCGCGCCGCGGGGCCGTCGTAGCGCAGACCGAGCATCACCAGCGCGTCACCGAGCCCCGTGAACCCCAGGCCGATGCGCCGCTTGGCGCGCGCCTCGTTGAGCTGCTGCGGCAGCGGCCACACGGTGGAATCGAGCACGTTATCGAGCATGCGCACCGCGACCTTCACCACCTCGACGAATGCATCGTCGCGAAAACGCGCATTGGCTTCGAACGGGTTGTCGATGAAGAACGTGAGGTCGATCGATCCGAGGCAGCAGCAGCCGTAGGCTGGCAAGGGTTGCTCACCACAATTGTGGACAAGCAGGCCGTTCGCATCGAACGCGTGGGCATCCTCAATGGTGACGTCGTACACCGCCTCTTCGCCGTCGGCCTCGAGCGAATCCACTGTCGCCAGGAACCGCTCGCGATTGAGTTGCCGCCGGTAGGTGCCTAGCAACTCATCCAGCCGTCGGGACTTGTGCGTGTCGGCGAATCCCACAAGATCGGCAAAGCGCGCGAGGTTGTCGCCGCTGATGACCAGTTCGTGAATCGGCTGGGTCACATAGTCGCGCTGCCCACCGCGCCCGTCGGGCATGGCCTTCAGGCCACCACGGTGGCGTTCGCGATGAATCGTGCCCGCAATGCCAAGGCGCAGCAGCATGCGCTGTGCAGCCTGCAGCACCGACTCGCTGGCTTGGGTGAGGCGCACACTGACGCCCTTGTCTTGCGTGCCTTGCACGGAGCCATCGGCGTCGAACAATCCGCGCAGCACGCCCACACAAAATGCTGACGAGCCGCGCTCCATCGCGGGCGTGATCGTCTTGTCGCCCACCGAAAGCCCGAGCGAGAACGCCAGGTCACGCAGTGCCGTGGATGCAAGGCGGAACTCGTTGCGTCCTTCGATTGGCTTGTGCCAGCCTTTGAAATCGCTGCGGTGGCTCAACGCACCCATCGCATCGAGGGCCGCGCGCATGATGCCGGCGACCGACTCGGGCCAACTCGTGGCGACGACGCGGGCCGCGTTGGCCAGCAGACGCAGATCCGGGGCCCACACCGAAAGAACAGCCTTGTCGGACTTCAGGGTGCCGTCGCCCACCAGCAGGCCCAGCAAGTAACCCTCGGCTTCGCTCAGCGGGCCATCCCACTGCGCGGCAGCACGATGGTCGTTGAGCACCAGCTCGTCGCCGATGCGCACGTCGCCAGCCTTGATCCACGCGCTCTCCACCAGATGCCGAGTCTTGCGCGTCACGCGGCGCACCGGATGATCGGCGGTCAGGCGCAATTGGTGGCCTTGCGCCGTGCGCAATCGCAGCACGGCCTTCACGCCGGTGGCGAAGAAGCCGCTGGACAACGTTGCATAACCGTGCCCGTTGACCACGGCCACGAATGGTTTGCCGATCAGCTGCTCGACTTGGCGGGGGCCTTCGGCGGTCTGCACCCAGGTGTCCGCCGTGACACACGGATTGGTCGAATCGATGCGCTCGCAATAGCCGAGATTGTTGTCGGCGTTGATGCGGTCGATGAACAGCACGCCCGGCTCTGCGTGGTCGTAGGTCGAGCGCATGATCTGGTCCCACAGGTCGCGCGCGCGCACCTGCCGGTACACCCACCATCCGTCGGAGCGCCGATGCGCGCCGGCGGCTTTCTGCGCCGCACCCGGCTCGGCGCGGTGCACGAGTTCGAACTCGCGGTCTTCCTCGACCGCGCGCATGAACGCATCGGTCACACCGACCGAGATGTTGAAGTTGGTGAGATCGCCGCCGTCCTTGGCGTGGATGAACTCTTCCACGTCGGGATGGTCGCAGCGCAGCACGCCCATCTGCGCGCCGCGCCGGCTGCCCGCGGACTCCACCGTCTCGCAACTGCAGTCGAACACCCGCATGTAGCTCACCGGGCCCGATGCGCTCGATTGCGTGGTGCCGACCCAGGCACCCTTGGGGCGGATGCGCGAGAAGTCGTAGCCCACGCCGCCACCACGGCGCATGGTCTCGGCGGCTTCGGTGAGCGCGATGTAGATGCCGGGGTAGCCGTCTTCGGGCTCGGCGATCGAGTCGCCCACCGGCTGCACGAAGCAGTTGATCAGGGTGGCACCGAGCGCCGTGCCCGCCGCCCAGTCGTTGCGGCCGGCGGGAATGTAACCCCAGCGCAGCGCCACGAAAAAGCGGGCCTGCCAATGCGTGCGCATGGCTGGCGCCACGATCGCCGCCAG
>JBIODO010000030.1:0-18610 GCA_044445225.1 Burkholderiales bacterium | reverse complement strand
CTTCAAGAGCGGCAAGTCGCTCGTCAAGATCCGCTTCGTCGAACAGCAGCCCGCGACCAGCTGGTCGCTCGCGGCGCCGCAGGAATACGGCTTCTACTCCAACGTGAATCCCACGGTGGACCATCCGCGCTGGAGCCAGGCCACCGAGCGCCGCCTCGGCGAGGGCGATCTGTTCGCCAAGAAGCGGCCGACGTTGATGTTCAACGGCTACGAATCCCAGGTGGGCTCGCTGTATGCGGGCATGGATCTGAAAAAGTGGTTCTGAGTGGCGCGACGCGACCGCGCGTGCAAACGATCGTCCAGCATCGGGCCACCAAGCCGGTGTTGTTCGTCGCGGCGCTCGTGCCGTTCACGCTGCTGGTCACGGGCGTCGTCAACCACACGCTGGGTGTCAACCCGGCCGAAACGCTGATCCGCTCGCTGGGCGACTGGACGCTGCGCTTCCTGTGCCTGACGCTGGCCATCACGCCGCTGCGGCAGTGGACAGGCCTGTCGGCACTGGCGCGGCTGCGCCGCATGCTGGGCCTGTTCACCGCGTTCTACGCCACGCTGCACTTTTCGGCGTACGCCATATTCGACATGGGTCTGGTGTGGCCCGACATCGTGCGCGACGTCGCCAAGCGGCCGTTCATCCTGGTGGGCACGACAGCGTTCGTCGTGATGCTGCCACTGGCGGCCACCTCGTTCAACCGCGCCATCAAATGGCTCGGCGCCGCGCGCTGGCAGCGGCTGCATCGCGCCGTCTACGGCATCGCGCTGCTGGCGATCCTGCACTTCTTCTGGATGCGCGCGGGCAAGCGCAACTTCGGCGAGGTGGCGGTGTATGCAGCGATCGTTGCGCTGCTGCTGGGCTGGCGGCTCTACCAGGCGACGCGCAGCACCCGCTACTTCATGAAGCTCGGCAGCCACAGCGCCAAGGGCTGAAACTCCAGCACCACGGCCAGGCCGATGCACAGCGCGGCGCAGAAGATCCACACACCGCGAAAGATCTGGCGCAGCGGCACGCCCTTGAGCAGCGAGTTCAGCACGAACAGATTCATGCCCACCGGTGGCGAGATCAGGCCGATCTGCACCACCAGCACGATCAGCACGCCGAACCACACGGGGTCGAACCCGAGCTGCGTGACGATCGGAAAGAACACTGGAATCGTCAGCAGCACCATCGACAGTTCTTCCATGATGGTGCCCAGCAGCACGTAGATCACCATCATCGCGCCCACCACCGCCAGCGGCGCCAGGCCCATGTGGGTGATCCAGTTCTTCAGGTCGCCCGGCATCGACGTGAAGTTGATGAAGCCCGAGAACATCATCGCGGCGATCAGGATCGTGAACAGCATCGCCGTGGTGCGAGCGCTTTCCACCAGCACCTCGCGCAGCATGCGCCACGTCAGCGCGCGGCGCGCGAGCGCGAAGAAGAAGGCACCCGACGCTCCGATGCCGGCTCCCTCGGTGGCCGTGAAGATGCCGCCATAGATGCCACCCAGCACCACCACCACCAGCAACGCCACGCCCCAGATGTCTCTGAACGCCTTCAGGCGCTGGCCCCACGTGCTGCGCTCGCCGGCGGGCCCCGCCTGCGGATCGCGCGCGGTGATGATGGCCACCGCCCCCATCATCAGCGCGGCGCAAAACAGCCCCGGCAACACGCCGGCCGCAAACAGCTTGCCGATGTGCGTTTCGGTGACGATACCGTAGATCACCATGATCGTCGACGGCGGGATCATGATGCCCAGCGTGCCGCCGGCGGCGATGACGCCGGTGGACAGGTAGTCGGCGTAGCCAAGCTTCTTCATCGACGGATAGGCCACCTTGCTCATGGTGGCCGCGGTGGCGATCGACGAGCCGCAGATGGCGCCGAAGCCGGCACAGGCCAGGATGGTGGCGTGCGCCAGCCCGCCACGCACGTGCCCGATCAACGAGTACGCCAGGCGGAACAACTCGTGCGCGAGGCCCGCGCGCGCGACGAAGTTGCCCATCAGGATGAACAGCGGCACCACGCTCAGCGTATAGGCGAAGCCGGTTTCGTAGACCACCTGACCAGCCGCGGCCGCGGTGGCGTCCCAGCCGCGCAGCAGGCCGAGGCCGATGAAGCCCACGACACCCATCGCAAAGGCCAGCGGCAGGCGCAGCAGCGCCAGCACGAAGACACCGCCGAAGCCGAGCAGGGCCTCGGTCACGACGACCCTTGAGCATCGACACCGACGTGGTGATGCGCCACCGGGTTGAGCATCAGCATCACGTGCACCAGCGCAGTCAGCGCGCACAGCACGCTCATGCCGTAGACGAACGGCGCGATCGACAGCTTCAACTGCGCGGTGGTCTCGCCGTCGCCGGCGCGCTGGCCGGCCATGGTCCACATCACCCACGCCAGGCCGAGCAGCCCGAGCGCGCAGCACAGGTCGACCAGCAGATCCTGCAGCCGCCGCACGCGCGGCGGCAGCCACGGATCGAGCGAATCGAACACCACGTGCTCGCCGGCCAGGCTCACCAGCGGCAAGCCAGCGAAGATCGTGACCACCATCAGCAGCTCGGTCATCTCCAGCGAGCCCGGCACCGACTGGCTGATCGCCTTGCGGCCCGCGACGTCGATCAGCGTCAGGATCATGATGCCGAACAGCGCCAGCGCGGCCAGGCTGCCGCACAGCCACTCCAGCACGCGGCGCAGCACCTCGTCGCCGGGGCGCGGCGCGCGCGCGGGGTCGGTCATCGCGCGATCACTTCTCGAGCTTGGAGATTTCGCCGCGGAAGTCGGCGAGTACCTTCTTCGGGTCCTTCAGTCCGCGTGCTTCGGCGGCCTTGACCCAGTTGTCCTCGAGCGCGCTGGTCTTGACCTTCACCGCATTGACGAACGCCGCATCGGCCCTGGTGAACTCCACGCCGTTGGCCTGCATCAGCGCGATGCCGCGCCGATCGGCCTTGTCCCACGCGCGGCCCACCATGCGGGCGAGAAACTCGCCCGAGATCTCGTCGATCGCTTTCTTCACGTCGGGCGGCAGCGAGTCGTATTTGGCCTGATTCATCACGAACACGAAGCTGGTGTTGTACAGGCCACCGGGAAACGTGGTGGCATAGCGAATGATCTTTTCGATCTTGAAGCTCTCGGCCGACTCCGCCGGGAACAGCGTCCCGTCCATCACGCCGGTGGAGAGCAGCTCGTAGCTCTCGGGCGCGGGCTTGAGTGTGACGTTCATGCCGAGCGTCTTAGCGATCTCGTTGACCATGCCGCCGCCGACGCGGAACTTGAGGCCCGACAGGTCTTCGACCTTGGTGATCGGCCGCTTGGTGTTGAACACGGTGCCCGGGCCGTGCGTGAACACCGCCAACACCTTGACACCCTTGTGCTCCTCGGCGAACGCCGGGTTCTTGGCATAGGTGCGCTGGAACGCCACCGACACCGTCTCCGCCGAGTTGCCGAGGAACGGAAACTCGGCCAGCTGCGGCGCCACGAAGCGGCCCGGCGTGTAGCCATGCACCGCGAACGAAATGTCGGCCAGCCCGTTGCGAACGGCGTCGAACGTGCCCGGTGGCGCTGCCACGGCGCGCGGCAAGGTGTTGCACTTGACCTTGCCCGGCACCTTCTGCTCGAGCATCGCGCACCACTCGGCCTGCGTGGTGGTCAGCGCATGCGCGGGGGGCACCCACGAAGACAGCGCCAGCGTGGTCTGTGCGGCGGCCGGCGCGAGCCCTGCCATCGGCAACGCCAGGCACACGAAAGCGCGCGCCGCGCGGGTGGCGAACAAGGGCATGGCAGCCTCCTGGTTGAAACGGCGCGATTGTCACCGACCGACCTGCGTCGGCCCATTGCAGAAAACGCGGGGGCAACCGCAGTGCCCTCGCGTGCGCGTTGATGCGAGTCAAGCCATGGAACCCCTTGTTCGCGGTGCCGTTGCAACGCGACCCCATGAACAGGGCTCGCCCCGCCACGACACGCCGTCCTAGCATCCCGGCATTGCTGCCCGCCGCGCGGGTCTCATCGAGGGAGACGCATTTGATCGCCACGCACCAAGAGGGCATGCCCGCGCAAACCGACCTGCAAGGCGTTGCCGCGGGATCGCCGTACAGCCCCGAGCGGGCCGCGCTCGAGATGGCGGTGCGCCGCCTCGACGAGGCCGAGCGCGACCGCCAGCCCGCTGCGATGAGCGAGGCGCTGGCCGGCATCGCGCGTTGCTACCGTTCGCTGTCGGCCTACGCGCACGCGATGGACTTCATGCGGCAGGCGCTGCGCTGGTCGTATGCCCTCGGCGGCGTCGACCAACGCGTGGAGCTGCTGTGCGAATTGGCCGAGTTGTCCTGTGCAGCGGCCGATGACGTCGCCGGCGGCGAGGACGAAGAGCGCCAGGCGCGCAACGCGCGTGACCTGGCACGCGACATGGCGTTCGAGGCGGCACGTGTATCGACGCACGCGTCCGACGCCCATTGGGAGATCAAGGTCCTGCTGCGCGCCAGCGACGTGCTCGACCGTTGCGGCGATCACGACGACGCGATCACGCTGCAGACCCGTGCGATGGAGCTGATGGTGCGCCATCCGGAGGTCAGCGAGGCGATGATCGACAGCGACCGCAGCGCGCTCGACCGGCGTGCGACATAGCCGCGGCTGCGCCACCCGGCCCTCGGCGGCAAACCGGGCCCGCTAGGTCGAGCCCGCCACGGCGCGCTCAGGGACGCCGCGCCTGAGCACCGATGCCAGCGCGCGGCCCGTGTGGGTGTCGCGCGCCACCAGCGTCTCGGGCGTGCACGCCGCCACCACGCGGCCACCGGCCGCGCCGCCCTCGGGGCCGAGGTCGATCACCCAATCGGCCTCGGCGATCACATCGAGGTCGTGCTCGATCACCAGCACGCTGTGGCCGCCGTCGACCAGCCGGTGCAGCACGCGAATCAACCGCTCCACGTCGGCCATGTGCAGGCCGACCGTCGGTTCGTCGAGCACATAGAGCGTGGAAGGCGGCTTCTGGCCGCGCCGCGTCACGTCGTCGCGTACCTTGGACAGCTCGGTGACCAGCTTGATGCGTTGCGCCTCGCCGCCCGACAACGTGGGCGACGGCTGGCCCAGCGTGAGGTAGCCCAGGCCCACGTCCTTCAGCAGCTGCAGCGGATGCGCGATCGACGGCATCGACGCGAAGAAGTCCACCGCCTCGTCGACCTCCATGCGCAACACGTCGCCCACGCTCTTGCCGCGCCACGTCACCGCCAGCGTCTCGGGGTTGAAGCGCGCGCCATGGCATTGATCGCACGGCACCTTCACGTCGGGCAGGAAGCTCATCTCGATGGTGCGCAGGCCCTGGCCTTCGCAGCCGGGGCATCGGCCATCGCCGGTGTTGAACGAAAAACGCGCGGCGGCATAGCCGCGCGCCTTGGCCTCCAGCGTTTCGGTGAACAGCTTGCGAATGGTGTCCCAGAAGCCGATGTAGGTGGCCGGGCACGAACGTGGCGTTTTGCCGATCGGCGTCTGGTCGACCTCGAGCACACGGTCGATCGACTGCCAGCCTTCGAGTTCGCGGCAGCCTGCCAGCTGCGGCAGCTTGCCGCGCACGCCGACCATGCCTTGCAGGTTCGAAAGCAGCACGTCGCGCGCCAACGTGCTCTTGCCCGAGCCCGACACACCGGTTACGGCGACCAGGCGCTGCAACGGCACGTTGATGTCGATGTCGCGCAGGTTGTGCAGCGAGGCGCCGCGCAGGCGCAGCGCCGGTTTGGCGCCGTGCACCTCGCGCCGCGCCTGCAGCGGATGCACCAGCGGCCGCGCCAGAAAACGGCCGGTCACCGACTCGGGGTTGGCCGAGACCGCCGACACGCTGCCCTGCGCCACCAGCCGACCGCCGCGACGCCCGGCACCCGGGCCGATGTCGATGATGTGGTCGGCGCGGCGGATCGTTTCTTCGTCGTGCTCGACCACCACCAGCGTGTTGCCCTTGTCGCCCAGGCGCGCCAAGGCCTCGAGCAGGATGCGGTTGTCGCGCGGGTGCAGGCCGATGGTGGGCTCGTCGAGCACGTAGCACACGCCCTGCAGGTTGCTGCCCAGTTGCGCCGCCAGACGGATGCGCTGCGCCTCGCCGCCCGACAGCGTGGGGGCGGCGCGATCGAGCGTCAGATAGCCGAGCCCCACTTCCTCGAGAAACTGCAGGCGGCTGCGGATCTCAACCACCACGTCGCGCGCGATGTCGGCGTCGCGGCCAGTCAACGTGAGTGCATCGATCCAGCCGCGCACGTCGGACACCGACCACTGAGCGACTTCGGTGATCGGCCGCGCATCGAAGGTGATTGCGCGCGACACCGGATTCAACCGTGTGCCGCCGCAATCGCTGCAGTTCTGTTCGCCGACGCCTTCGACCTCGGGCTCCTCTGAAGGAAAGTTCTGCTCGCGGCCGCGATCGTCGTCGGCGCGCACCGAGTCGTCGTAGGCCTTGCGCTGCTCTCGCGTCAACGCCAGGCCGGTGCCGACGCAGGTCGTGCACCAGCCGTGCTTGCTGTTGTACGAAAACATGCGCGGGTCGGGCTCGGGGTAGCTGGTGCCGCACACCGGGCACGCGCGCTTGGTGGAGAACACCTTCACCGCGCCGATGCCCGAGCCGTTGGCGCCGTCGTCGATCGCCGCCGCCAGACCGTCGAGCGGGGCCAGCAGATGCAGCACGCCCTTGCCGGCATCGAGCGCGCGGGCCAGCAGGGTGCGCAGCTCGTCTTCGTGTTCGGGCGCGACCACCAGATCGCCAACCGGCAGTTCCAGCGTGTGCTCCTTGAAGCGATCGAGCCGCGGCCACGGATCGATTTTGACGAACGCGCCATCCACCCGCAGATGGCTGTGGCCGCGCGCCTTGGCCCACTTGGCCAAATCGGTGTAGACACCCTTGCGCGCCACCACCAGCGGCGCCAGCAGTCCGACGTGCTGGCCGCGGTGGTCGCGAAGCAGCTGCGCGGCGATGCTGTCCACGCTCTGCGGCCGCACCTCGGCGCCGTCGTGAATGCAACGCTGCAAGCCGAGCTTCACCCACAGCAGCCGCAGGAAGTGCCACACCTCGGTGGTGGTGGCCACCGTGCTCTTGCGGCCGCCGCGCGACAAACGCTGCTCGATCGCCACGGTGGGCGGGATGCCGAACACCGCGTCCACTTCGGGCCGCCCCGCCGGCTGCACGATGCTGCGCGCATAGGCGTTGAGCGATTCGAGGTAGCGCCGCTGGCCTTCGTTGAACAGGATGTCGAACGCCAGCGTGCTCTTGCCCGAGCCCGACACACCGGTGACGACGTTGAACTGGCCGCGCGGCACGTCGACGTTCATGGCCTTCAGGTTGTGCTCGCGTGCGTTGACGATGCGGATCACGTTGTCGCCCTGGCGCGCCACATCGCGCTGCGCACGCATCAGCGTCTGCAACGGCACGCCTTCGCGCGCCACATGTTCGCCCAGGCCCAGCGTCTGCTCGTACTCGCGCAACGCGCGGCCGGTGTGCGAGCTGCCATGCGCCTTCAAATCTTCCGGCGTGCCGGTGGCCACCAATTCGCCGCCGGCGTCGCCGCCTTCCGGGCCGAGGTCGATCACCCAGTCGGCGTTGCGGATCACGTCGAGGTTGTGCTCGATCACGATCAGCGAATGGCCACCCTCGAGCAGCTTGCGCAAGGCGCGCATCAACTTGGCGATGTCGTCGAAGTGCAGGCCGGTGGTCGGCTCGTCGAACAGGAACAGCGTGCCCTTCTTGGCCGCCGGCTGCTGCGGCGCGCCCGTGGCCTCGGCGAGAAAGCCCGCCAGCTTCAGCCGCTGCGCCTCGCCGCCCGACAGCGTGGGCACCGGCTGGCCGAGCCGCACGTAGTCGAGACCGACGTCGACGATCGGCTGCAACCGCGCGATCACCTCGCGGTCGCCACGAAACAACTCGCAGGCCTCGGCCACCGTGAGGTCGAGCACGTCGGCCACCGACAGCTGCCGCGCGCCGCGCACGATGCGCACTTCGAGGATCTCGGCGCGGTAGCGGCGGCCGTCGCAATCGGGGCAGCGCAGGTAGACGTCGGACAGGAACTGCATCTCGACGTGCTCGAAGCCGGAGCCGCCGCAGGTGGCGCAGCGGCCATCACCGGCGTTGAAGCTGAACATGCCCGGGCCGTAGCGGCGTTCGATCGCCAGCGGCGCGGTGGCGAACAGCTTGCGCATCTCGTCGAACGCGCCGACGTAGCTCGCCGGGTTGCTGCGCGCGGTCTTGCCGATCGGTGACTGGTCGACGAAGGTGGCATGCGCCAGCCAATCGGCGCCGAGCAGGCGGTCGTGTTCGCCGGGCGACTCGGTGGCCTTGCCGAAGTGGCGCAGCAGCGCCGGCACCAGCACGTCTTGAATCAAGGTGCTCTTGCCCGAGCCCGACACGCCAGTCACCACCGTCAGGCGCTGCAATGGGAACGAGACGTCGATGTGCTTCAGGTTGTGCTCGCGCGCGCCCTCGAGCACCAGTTTCGGCGTTGCGTCGCTCACATAGCGCCGGATGCCGATGCCCACGTGCTTGCGTGCGCCGAGGTAGGCGCCGGTCAGCGTATCGGCACGGCGCGCCGCATCGGGCGTGCCGTCGAACACGATGCGGCCGCCCATCGCGCCAGGGCCGGGGCCCATGTCGATCAGGCGATCGGCGGCCAGCATCACCGCCGGGTCGTGCTCGACGACGACCAGCGTGTTGCCGGCGTCGCGCAGACGATGCATCGCCTCGACGATGCGGCCCATGTCGCGCGGGTGCAGGCCGATGCTCGGCTCGTCGAGCACGAACAGCGTGTTGACCAGCGAGGTGCCGAGCGCGGTGGTCAGGTTGATGCGCTGCACCTCGCCGCCGCTCAGTGTGCGGCTTTGTCGATCCAGCGTGAGGTAACCGAGGCCGACGTCGCACAGGTACTTCAGCCGCGTGCGGATCTCGCCCAGCAGCAGTTTCAGCGCCTCGTCGAGCATGCTCGACTCGGGTGTCAGGGAATCGAAGAAGCGCCGCAGCCGCTGGATCGGCAGCAGCATCAGGTCGTGCAACGTCAGGCCGGGCAAGGCTTGCAGTTGCTCGGGCGTCCACGACACACCGGCCGGCATGAATCGCCGCGGTGGATCGAGCACGGCATCGGCGTTGTCTTTCGACCCCACGCGCCACAGCAGCGCATCGAGCTTCAGGCGCGCGCCACTGCACACCGTGCACGGCGTGTAGCTGCGGTACTTCGACAAGAGCACGCGGATGTGCATCTTGTAGGCCTTGCTCTCCAGGTAGCCGAAGAAGCGGCGCACGCCGTACCACTGCTGGTTCCACTTGCCCCTCCACAGCGGCGAGCCCTCGATCACCCAGTGGCGCTGCGCCTCGGTGAGCTGGCTCCACGCGGTGTCGCGCGGGATGCCTTCGTTACCGGCGTACTTCAGAAGATCGTCCTGGCACTCTTTCCACGCCGGCGTCTGCAGCGGCTTGATGGCGCCACTGCGCAAGGTCTTGCGGTGGTCGGGGATCACCAGCCCCCAGTCGACGCCGATCACGCGGCCGAAGCCGCGGCAGGTGTCGCACGCGCCGTAGGCCGAGTTGAACGAGAACAACGCGGGCTGCGGGTCGGGATAGCGGATGTCGCTCTCGGGGCAATGCAATCCCGTGCTGTAGCGCCACAGCTCGGCGGCTTCGTTGTCGCGCAGCACGTACACGTTGACGCGGCCGCCGCCGCGCTTGAGCGCGAGCTCGATCGCCTCCACCACGCGCACCCGCTCGGCGCCGACGATGCGCAAGCGGTCGGCCACCACGTCCAACACTTTCTTGTGCTCGACCACGCGCTCGGCCTGCACGCGCGTGAAACCGCTGGCCGACAGCCACTGCTCCACCTCGGCGGCTGTCACGTTCTCGGGCAACTGCACCGGGAACGTGATCGCCAGCCGCGGGTCACCGGCCTGCGTCGCGCGACCGACCAGGTCGGCGTGGATCGAATCGGCACTGTCGTGCCGCACCGGCAACGCGGTCTTCTTGTCGAACAACTGGCCGGCGCGAGCGAACAACAATTTCAGGTGGTCGTTGAGCTCGGTCATCGTGCCGACCGTCGAACGCGACGTGCGAACCGGATTGGTCTGGTCGATCGCGATCGCCGGCGGCACCCCGTCGACACGGTCCACGGCCGGCCGGTCCATGCGATCGAGAAACTGCCGTGCGTAGGCGCTGAAGGTCTCGACGTAGCGGCGCTGCCCTTCGGCGTACAACGTGTCGAACACCAGGCTCGACTTGCCCGACCCCGACGGACCGGTGACCACCGTCATCTCGCCCGTGCGCAGGTCAAGGTCGAGGTTCTTCAGGTTGTGCTGGCGCGCGCCGCGGATGCGGATGACGCCTGTGTTCGGGGAAGGGGCTCTGGACATGGGGCCGAACATTCTAAGGAGTGTGCGCACGGTGCGTGCATGACCGCACAGATATCCATGGGTGCGCATGCTGACGCGCCACGCCACCAATCTGTAACCCACGGCGAA
This sequence comes from Burkholderiales bacterium, assembly GCA_044445225.1. Lineage (GTDB taxonomy): Bacteria > Pseudomonadota > Gammaproteobacteria > Burkholderiales > Burkholderiaceae_C > JAEUPI01. The sequence continues at coordinate 8,178 of JBIODO010000030.1, read as the reverse complement.
TTTTTCACGGCGCTCGAGTGCGAGCGGTAACGGCCAGGGATGGGTGAGCGCTTCTCACGCGTCCAGGTGCTCGCACACCGCGGGTGCATGACATGATCGCCGACATCACCCTGTCTCGTTTCTATTTCGAGCCCATGTCCGATCACTCAGGCCAGCAACCGTTCAAGCCCTCGGGCATGATCGAGTTCGAGATCACCGACGTCAACGATGCGCGCAAAGAGGCCGAAAAGCCCAGCGCCATCGTGGCGTTGGAAAAACTGCTGCCGGGTCATTGGGAAGAGCAGCGCCGCCCGCTCACGCCGTCAGACCGCGCCCTCACGGGCAAGGCCATCGACTGGCTGATGGCGCTGCCCGCGATTGCGCGCCCGAAGGCGTTGAGCGAGCAGTACCCGCGCATCGCCAACCACCTGGCCGAGCTTTGGAGCGATCTCGCGTGCGCGCAGCTCGCGATGATGCGGCTGCTGGCCGATGAGCGTGGTGGTCGCAAGGGCTTCTCGCTGCAGATCGAGCAAGAGATGAGCCGCCTGGCCACTCACGTGCAGGCGCTGCTCGAAAACGCGCCCACCGAGCCCGCTGCGCTGTAGTGCCCCGGGCCCGTCGGTCCTAGCGTAATCCCCTACTCGAAAAGCGAATCCGCTGCGCGGATGCTCGCGTATCGCGGCTGCGTATACCGCCCTGCGGCGCGATGCCGTCGCCTGCCCGCCGGGTTGGCCGACTCACACGAGCCCCGGGTTCACTGGGCGTCCCCAAGGAGCGTGCATGAAGAGCTGGATTGGTTGTCTCACCTTGATCGCCGCCGCCTCCGGCGCGCTGGCCGCCGACGCGGGCGCAGGCAAGGCCAAGGTCGAGGCCGTGTGCTCGGCGTGCCACGGCCTCAATGGCGTCAGCGTGGCCGACGCGATTCCCAATCTGGCCGGCCAGAAGGTGGCGTACCTCGAAGGCCAGCTGAAGGCGCTGAAAGACGGCTCGCGCAAGCACCAGGTAATGGGCCCGATCGCGGCGCAACTGAGTGCCGACGACATCGGCAACGTGGCCGCCTACTTTGCCTCGCTGCCCGGTGTCAGCGCGAGCACGGCGAAGTCGGACTTCCTGCCCAACCTCGCAAAGAGTGGCGTGACGTTCCCCGAGAACTACAAGAGCACCTTCGTCAAGTACCACACCATCAACTTCCCGGCCACTCGCCAGGTGCGCTACTACTACGCCAACCCGGTGGCGCTGCAGGCCGCCAAGGACGGCAAGGACCTGCCCAATGGCGCTTTTCTGTTCGCCGAGGTGTATTCGGCCAAGCTCGATGCCGACAACAAGCCGATCACCGGCGCCGACGGCTTCTTCGTCGCCGACAAGCTGACGGTCTACACCGCGATGGCGCGCAACGCCGGTTGGGGCAAGGACATCCCTGACATGCTGCGCAACGAGGAGTGGAACTACGCGGTGTTCACGCTCGACAAGCAGCAGCGCCCGGGCGTCAACCAGGCCGAGTGCCTGGCCTGCCACAAGCCGCTCGACAAGACGAGCTACACCTTCACGCTGAGCCAACTGACAAGCGTGGCCAAGGCGCGCTGAGCCGCGCCGTAGCGCCCGCTAGGCCGTGCCGCGAGGCAGGCGAATCGTCACATCGGTGCCCGCGCCCGCTTGGCTGCGCACGGACACCTCGCCGCGATGCAATTCGACGATGCGCTTGACGATCGCCAGGCCCAGCCCCTTGCCACCGCCGTCGGCATCGCCGCGGGCACCCGCCCCGGTGTACAGACGGTCGAACAGGTGCTCCAGATCGAGGGCCGCGATGCCACTGCCGTCGTCGGACACGCGCACACAGGCGTGACCATCGACCGCGTGCGCGCGCAGCGTCACGTGCCCGCCTGCGCTGGTGTGCTTCAGCGCGTTGTCCACCAGGTTGGCCACCGCGCGCTCGAACAGCTCGATGTCGACCGCAGCGACGACCGGGGTGGGTGTCGCACTGTCGTTGCGCAACGCCACGCCCTGCTGCGCGGCCCGATCGGCAAAGCGCATCACGATGTCGTCGAGCACTTCGCCCAGATCCACCGTCATCGGCTGCAGCTTGAATTCGGGTTCGTCCAGCAGCGCCAGGTCACCCAGCGATCGCACCAGCTGCGCGGCATTGCGCGTGTTGCGCAGCGCCACCTCGAGCATGGCGCGGTCGTCGGCGCGCGCCGCGTCGGCACCCCAGCGGCGCTCGAGCGTCTCCAGGCACGCGACGGTTGCGGTGAGCGGCGAGCGCAGGTCGTGCGACAGGTTGCTGACGCTCTCGCGGCGAAACTGGTCGAGCCGCCGCAACGCATCCCACTGCGAACGCAGCCGCGTCAGCATCGCGTGAAAGCCTGCGCGCAGCTGCGCGAACTCGTCGCCCACGCGCGCAGGTGCGGCGCCGGTGTCGCTGTCCACCACGGTGGCGCCTTCGAACCCCTCGCGTTGCGCGTGGGCGACGGCGTCGCTCAGGTCGCGCAGCGGCCGCGTGACGGTGGCCACGATCCACGCCGCGCACACGGTCATCAGCACGATCAGCGCGGCCAGACCCGCCAGCGAAGTGCCCATCAGGCTGCTGCGATAGACCTCGGCATGGCCGACGTTCAGGGCCGGCGGCTGACACACCAGGTACAGATAGCCTGCGGTCTCGGCGTCGGGGCGGATCACCGTGCGACGCAGCGGCCGCGCGGCAATCACCGCGTCGAGGTTCATGTGCTCGGGGTCGTCGCCCATCACGTACGGGGCGCGCCGGCGGTCGCCGGCCACCGCCACGGCCTGCCGCACGGGATCCAACCGCACCTTGAATCCCGGCGTCGGCTGCATGCTGCCGCTGGCGGCCAGCACGTTGCCTTGCGCGTCGAGCAGGTACAGCTGCGAATCGGGCTCGAACAGCAGCAGGTTGCGCAGGAAGCCGGTGAAGCCGTCGGCGTCGCGCGTCTGCAGGTCCAGCAGGTCGGGGTGCAACGCCACCACGCGGCCGATGAAGGCATTGGCGCGCTCGTACACGCTCTCGTGCTCGAAGCGCTGGAAGGCCATCGCCACCGTGACCAGCACGCCGAGCGCGGTGCACACGCCGATGACGAAGATCGTCAGCGCCAGCCGCAGGCGGACGGTCATCGACGCCTCCACAGGCGCACGCGGCGAAGCGGCGGCGCGGCCGCGAGCCCAGCCGGGCGGTGGTTCATGTCGGCGCGTCGCGCATCTTGTAGCCGGCGCCGCGCACGGTGAGGATGATGGTCGGGCGCATCGGGTCGGTTTCAAGCTTGGCGCGCAGGCGGTTGATGTGCGTGGTCACCGTGTGCTCGTAGCCCTCGTGCGAATAGCCCCACACCGCATCGAGCAGTTGAGCCCGGGCGAACACGTGGCCCGGATGCTGCGCGAAGTACAGCAGCAGGTCGAACTCCAACGCGGTCAGCTCGACCGCCTGCCCTCGCACGCGCACTTCGCGGCGCGACACCAGGATCTCGATCTCGCCGTTGCGCAGCGTGCTGCCCGCGCCCTGCGACTGGTTTTGCGCCTGGCGCATCAGGTCGGCCCGGCGCAGCAGCGCCTTCACCCGCGCCAGCAGCTCGGCCATCGAGAACGGCTTGGTCAGGTAGTCGTCGGCGCCGAGCTCCAGGCCCAGCACGCGGTCGAGCTCGGTCGATTTGGCGGTCAGCATCAGGATCGGCATCGCGCGGCCCTTGGCGCGCAGCGCCTTGCAGACCTCCAGCCCGTCCAGGCCCGGCATCATCAGGTCGAGGATCAGCAGGTCGCTGCTGTGATCGTTCTGGCTCGCCAACGCGGCGCGGCCATCGGCCACCGGCGTCACGTCGTAGCCGGCGTGGCGCAGGTTCAGCGCGATCAGGTCGCGGATGTCGGCCTGGTCTTCGGCAACGAGGATTTCTGCACCCATCACGGCTTCCATGCACGGACTGTCGCCCCGTTGTGGCGCGTCCTTACATCGATGTTATCTGCCCGTGAGGATTGGTGAGCTTCACGCGAGGGCGCGCCGCGACAGTGGCGTCACCCCACCACGACGAAGCGAGCCGCGCATGAACCTCTTCACCACGCCCACCAGCCAGCCCGAGTCGATCGCCCTCGGCTGGAGCGACCTCGCCGAGCATCGCGCCTTTCTCGTGCGCTACGCACAGCGCCGCCTGCAGGACCCGGCCCTGGCCGAAGACCTGGTGCACGATGTGTTCGAGGCGGTGATCACCGGCCGCGCCAGCTTCGGCGGCCGCTCGGCGCCGCGCAGCTGGCTGGTGGCGATCCTGCGCCACAAGATCGTCGATCTGGTGCGCGAGCGCACGGGCCACGACAGCCTGGACACCTGCGATGCCGACGACGAGCTCTCGCTGCCGTGCCCGCAACCGCGCCCCGACGAAGTGGCCGAGCAGCGCGAGTTGTTGTCGCGCACGCTGGCGCGCATCGCCACACTGCCCGCGGGCCTGCGCGACGCCATGCAGTTGCGCGTGCTGCGCGACCAGACCAGCGACGCGGTCTGCCGCCTGCTCGGCATCACCGAACAGAATCTGTTCGTGCGCATGCATCGCGCCCGCGCGGCGCTGATGGCGAGCTGAGATCGCAAGCACCGGCGCGCCTCGAGGGCTGCGCCCAGCGCGCGAGGCCGCGGCCACACCGGGCTCTGGACTTGAGCACAATCAATGCTCTCGGAGCATCGCCATTGTCCAATGTCGAGCATGCGATCTGCCCGCATCTGCCCACACATCTCGCGCTCGGGACGAGCAGGCCGCACGCTGTGCGCTGCGTTGTTGAGCCTGTCCCTGATCGCGCATTTCGCCCACGGCACCGAGCGCGGCACATCGGCCACCGGCGTGGCCTACGCATCGGGTGGCGCGAGCGATGAAGAACTGGAAGCCCTGCGAGCCGAGCGACTGAAGTACAGCTTCTGGCTGACCACCGCCGCGCGGCGCAGCGGCGCATATCTGGCGGGCGTGCGCGTTCGCATCACCGAGGCCGACAGCGGCCAGCGCGTGCTGGAGCACGTGATGTCTGGGCCGTGGCTGTTCGCCGACCTGCCGCTGGGTCGCTACGAAGTCGAAGCCATCCTGCTCGACGAGCGCACGGGCCGCCTGGAGATCCAGCGCGGCATGACCACCATTCACGCCGGCGACCACCACCAGATGCTGCTGTACTTCAGCACCGGCGACGAAGTGGCCGATGACCGCAGCCCGTTGCCTGGCACGGTGCACGACGGCCCCAAGAAATAGCGCCCGTCATTTCAACGCACCAGCTCGAACTTCTGCGCGCGGCGCCCGAAACCGACTTCCGACGTGTACAGGTTGCCCTGTGCGTCGATCGCCAGGTTGTGGATCCACTTGAACTCGCCGGCCATGTGGCCGGTGCGCCCGAAGCTGCCCACCACCTGGCCGTCGTTGCGGCGCAGGATGTAGATGCGGCCGTTGGCACCGTCGGCGACGTAGAGATGGGTTTGCGCCGCATCCTGCGACAGCACCATGTCCCACACCGAGCCGTTGGCCAGCGTCTGCACCTCGACGCGAAACTCATGCTTGAAGCGGCCTTGCTTGTCGAACACCTGGATGCGGTTGTTGACGCGGTCGCACACGTACACCAGGCCGTCGTTGGCGATGCGCACGCAATGCACCGGGTTGCCGAACTGCCGCGCCGGCGGCTTGGCCGGGTCATAGGGCGCTTGTGCGTCGTCGTTGGGCACCTCGCCATACGCGCCCCAGTGGCGCTTGTAGGCGCCGGTCTTGGCGTCGAACACCACCACCCGCCGGTTGCCGTAGCCGTCTGCCACATACAACTCGCCCGCCGCGGCGTCGAGCATCATGTGCGCGGGGCGGCCGAGCTGCGTGCGGCTGTTGCTGCCTTCGGACTTGCCGGCGTGCCCGATCTGCATCAGGAACCTGCCGTCGGGCGTGAATTTCAGGATCTGGTTGTCCTCGTTGCCGTTGCCGCCGACCCAGACGTTGCCCTCGGGATCGACGTAGATGCCGTGCTCGACCTTGGGCCACTCGTAGCCCGGGCCCGGGCCACCCCAGCCGCGCAGGTAGCGGCCCGCCGCGTCGAACTCCACCACGGGCGGCAGCGACTTGCAGCAGCGGTGCGTCACCGGCCTGTTGGTCTTGGGGTCCCACTCGTCGTTGAGCAACGACGCGGGCCGGTGCACCATCCAGACGTGGCCGTTGCGGTTGTCGACCGCGACACCGGCCACCTGGCCGAACACCAGTTGCACGCCGCTGTCCTCGGGCAAGGCTTGCGGCCATGCGGCATCGACTCGATAGACCGGCACGCCGGCAGCCGAACCCGGGTTGGCCGGCGCCGGCGCGCAAGCCGCCAGGGCAGCCGCCAGGCCGGCGGCCAGGATCGCTCGAACCATCGCCATCTCCTCGGTGGTGCGCCGTGCACATCGCTTGTGCGAGCGATCGTGCGCGATCCGCAGGCGCCGGACAAGCGCTGAAACCCGGCTGCGCACCCGCTCACGCGGCGCCAAATCCCTGCCGCCACTGGGGAATTGGCTGCTGCGGCAAACTTTGCCTAGTCAATGATTGACCCGCCAATGGCACCGACCTCCAAACCCTGCACGCTGTATGACGGCCGCAGCTACGAGCTGGCCGAGAGCGTGGCGCACCAACTGATCAGCTTGATGCTGCAGATGCGCCGCGAAGTCGACCGCCGCATGGTGCAGCACGACCTCACCGATGCGCAATGGAAGCCGCTGTGGATGCTCAAGCTCGGCCGCGCCAGCAACGCGATCGAGCTCGCCCGCGAGATGGACGTCGACGCCGGAGCGGTGACGCGCATGCTCGACCGCCTCGAAGGCAAGGGCCTGATCGAGCGCGTGCGTTCCGAGGCCGACCGCCGGGTCGTGCACCTGCGCCTGACCGCGGCCGGCGAGACGGTGGCCAAGAAGGTGCCTTACGTGCTGGCGTCGGTGAACAACGATTTCCTGCGCGGCTTCAGCGAAGCCGAATGGAAGCAATTGCGCCGCCTGCTGGCGCGCATGGCCGACAACGGTGCATCGCTGCAGTCCGATAGCGAGGCCGCATGAAGAAGAATCCCTGCCGGCGGAAGCCGGTCACCAATGCTCCCCACGAGGAGCGCCACCCGGTGCGCGAAGTGTCGCTGACCGCGGGCACTGCCGTGCTCGCGCTGCTGGCCAGCGTTGTGCTGCTGCTCGGCTGCGCAACGCCGACGGCGGCGCCGCCGAGCCCGGCGCTAGTGCAGGCGAGCGACCTCGGCGCTGCAGCGACCACGACCCCATGGCCCGACGCGCGGTGGTGGAGCCGCTACGGCGACGCTGCGCTCGACAAGCTGGTCGACCAGGCATTGGCCGGCCAACCGGCGCTGCACGTGGTGCAGGCACGCATTCGCGTGGCCGACGCGGCCGTGCGTTCCGCCGACGCGGCCCGCAAGCCGCAAGGCGCGCTCAGCGCCGATGCCACCTACCAGCGCTTCAACGAGAACGGCATCTACCCGCCTCCGTTGGCCGGCTCGACGCGCTGGACCGCCGACGTCACAGCCGGCGTGAACTGGGAACTCGATCTGTTCGGCCGCCAGCGCGCCGCGCTGGATTCGGTGATCGGTCAATGGCGCGCCACGCAGGCCGACGCGCAGGCCGCGAGCGTGCTCCTGGCGACAAACGTGGCCGGTACCTACTTCAACCTGGCGCGGCTCGTCGAGGCGCGCGCCGTCTCCGTCGAGGCGTTGCAGCAACGCGAACAGGTCGTCACCATCGTGCGCCAGCGCATCACCGCGGGCCTGGACACCCAGGTCGACCTGAAGCAGGCCGAGGGCCTGGTCGCGCAATCGAAGGTCGATATCGAGTCGCTGGGCGAATCGATCGACCGCACCCGCCATGCGCTCGCCGAGTTGGTGGGCGACGGGCCGCAGGCACTCGATGCATTGGCACCGGCGCTGCAGCCGATTGCGTCGTACCCGGTACCCGACAGCCTGCCGGCCGATCTGCTGGGCCGCCGTGCCGACCTGGTGGCGCAGCGTTGGCGCGTCGAGGCCGCCACGCGCGACACCGCCGTCGCGCGCGCGCAGTTCTATCCGAACGTCAACCTCACGGCGTTCGTCGGGCTGTCGTCGCTCGGGCTGAACCGGCTGTTCGACAGCGGCTCGCTCATCTACGGCGCCGGCCCCGCGCTGCACCTGCCGATTTTCGATGCGGGCCGGCTGCAAGCCAACCTCGATGCGCGCCAGGCCGACGTCGATGCGTCG
>JBIODO010000029.1:0-18906 GCA_044445225.1 Burkholderiales bacterium | reverse complement strand
GCCTTTCACCTACCGCTGCGAGCTCGAGCCGCGCAGCGGCCGCATCGTCAGCGTGCAGACCAGCCTCTGAGCCGCGCGCGGTCAGCGCGCGGTTAGCATCGTGGAGCCCCTGTGGCGGGGCGCCTTGATGCAGGAGACGCGTTGCCGCGCATTCCGTACAAGACCGATGCCGAGGCCGGGCCACCGGAGCTCGTGGCTTCGATCCGCAAGCGCCGCGGCGGGCGGCTCGGGGCGCTCGATCGCATCTTGCTGTACAGCCCACCGTTTGCCACCGGCTGGGGCGAGCTGCTCGGCCGCGTGCGCAGCGAGCTCGAGGTATCGATGGCGCTGCGCGAGCTGGCGATGTGCGCGGTGGCGGTGCTCAACGGTGCGGAATACGAGATGCACCACCACGGGCCGATCTTCCTGTCGAGCGGCGGCACCCAGGCGCAGCTCGACGCGCTGCGCCGGCTTCCTGTGGTGGATGCGACGCCGTTCGATGCCATCCAACGGGCGGTGCTGCAGCTGGCGGTGGAGATGACGCGCCAGGTGAAGGTCACCGACGCCACCTTCGCCGCCGCGCGGCGCGCGCTCGGCAGCGATCGCCATCTCTTCGAATTGATCGGCGTCATCGCGGCCTACAACATGGTGTCGCGCATCCTGGTGGCGGTGGGCGTCGAAGCGAACGACTGATCGTGGCCGCGGGTTCAACGGCGAGACCGTGGCGCACGAAAGACCGTGCCATTGACAGGCACGGCGGCGGCTCCGATAAAGCCGCCATGTCGCGCGCCGACAGCCCCGCCGTCCTCGACCTGATCGGCAACACGCCGCTGGTGCCGGTGACGCGCCTGGACACGGGGCCCTGCACGCTGCTGCTGAAACTCGAGTCGCAGAACCCCGGCGGATCGATCAAGGATCGCGTCGGCCGCTCGATGATCGAGGTCGCCGAGCGCGACGGCCGCCTGCGTGCCGGCGGCACCGTGATCGAAGCCACCGCCGGCAACACCGGCCTCGGCCTGGCGCTGGTTGCGCGCGCCAAGGGCTATCGCGTGGTGCTGGTGGTGCCCGACAAGATGTCCAGCGAGAAGGTGCTGCACCTGAAGGCGCTGGGCGCCGAGGTGCACACCACACGCAGCGATGTCGGCAAGGGCCACCCCGCGTACTACCAGGACTACGCGGCACGCCTGGCAAAAGAGATCGACGGCTCGTTCTTCGCCGACCAGTTCAACAACCCGGCCAACCCGCTGGCACACGAGACCTCCACTGGCCCCGAGATCTGGCAGCAGTGCGGCCACGAGCTCGACGCCATCGTGGTGGGCGTGGGTTCCGGTGGCACGCTGACCGGCCTGGCGCGTTTTTTCAAGCGCGTGCAGCCGCAGCTGAAGATCGTGCTGGCCGACCCGGCGGGCTCGATCCTGTGCGACCTCGTGCGCACCGGCAAGCATGGCCCCGCCGGCTCGTGGGCGGTCGAGGGCATCGGCGAGGATTTCGTGCCGTCGATCGCCGACTTGTCGGTGGTCACGCATGCGTACTCGATTTCCGACGACGAGAGTTTTGCCACTGCGCGCGAACTGCTCAAGGCCGAGGGCCTGCTCGGCGGTTCATCCACCGGCACGCTGCTGGCCGCGGCGCTGCGCTATTGCCGCGAACAAAAAGAACCCCAACGCGTGGTCACGTTCGTCTGCGACACCGGCACGCGCTACCTCAGCAAGGTCTACAACGACGCCTGGATGATCGACGAGGGCCTGCTCAAGCAGCGCCGCTACGGCGATCTGCGCGACCTGATCGCGCGGCGCGCCGAGGATGGCAGCGTCGTCAGCGTGGGCCCTCAGGACACCCTGCTCACCACCTTCCAGCGCATGCGGCTGGCCGACATGCAGCAGTTGCCGGTGCTCGACAACGGCCGGCTGGTCGGTGTGGTCGACGAGTCCGACCTGCTGCTGCGCGTGCACGAAAACGCCGCACGCTACAGCGAGCCGGTGGCCGGCGCGATGAGCACCACGCTAAAGACGCTGCCGCCGACGGCAGACATCGCGGCGCTGCGCCGCGTGCTCGACAGCGGCCTGGTGGCGATCGTCGCCGATGCGAGCGGCTTTCATGGTCTGATCACCCGCTTCGACCTGCTCAACCATTTGCGAAAGGCGCGACGATGAAACGCGACAACGACAAGGCCGTCACCGCCAAGCAGAGCTTCGCGACACGTGTGATCCACGCCGGCCAGGCGCCCGACCCGTCGACCGGCGCAATCATGCCGCCGATCTACGCTACCTCGACCTACGTGCAAAGCAGCCCCGGCGTGCACAAGGGCCTGGACTACGGCCGCTCGCATAACCCCACGCGCTGGGCCTTCGAGCGCTGCGTGGCCGATCTCGAAAGCGGCGCCACGGCATGCGCGTTCGCGTCGGGCCTGGCGGCGATCTCCACCGTGCTCGAACTGCTCGACGCCGGCGCGCATGTGGTGGCCAGCGACGACCTGTATGGCGGCACGTTTCGCCTGTTCGAGCGGGTGCGCCGGCGCAGCGCGAACACCGGCTTCACCTTCGTCGACCTGGCGAACCTCGACGCGGTGCGCGCCGCGATCCGGCCCGACACCAAGATGCTGTGGGTCGAGACGCCCAGCAATCCGCTGCTGAAGCTGGCCGACCTGGCCGCGCTGGCGCAGATCGCGCGCGAACATGGCTTGATCGCGGTGGCCGACAACACGTTTGCCAGTCCGTTCGTGCAGCGGCCGCTCGAACAGGGCTTCGACATCGTCGTGCACTCGACCACCAAGTATTTGAACGGCCACTCCGACGTGATCGGCGGCGTCGCGATCGTCGGCGGCGACGATCGACAGGCCGAATGGCGCGAGCGACTGGCCTTTCTGCAGAACGCGATCGGTGCCATCGCCGGGCCCTTCGACAGTTTCTTGGCGCTGCGCGGCGTCAAGACGCTCGCCTTGCGCATGGAGCGCCACAACCGCAATGCGCTGGCACTCGCGCAATGGCTGGAAAACCAACCCAAGGTCGCGCGCGTGCGCTACCCCGGCCTGCCATCACACCCGCAACACGCGCTGGCCAAGCGCCAGATGAATGGCTTCGGCGGCATGGTGTCGCTCGATCTGAAGGCCGACCTCGCGGGCACCAAGCGATTCCTCGAAGCGGTGAAGATCTTCTCGCTTGCAGAAAGCCTGGGTGGCGTCGAAAGCCTGATCGAGCACCCGGCGATCATGACGCACGCCACGATCCCGGCGGCCACACGCGCCACGCTGGGCATCGGCGATGCGCTGGTGCGGCTATCGGTGGGCATCGAAGACGAGGCCGATCTGCGGGCGGACCTGACGAGGGCCTTGGCAACGATCTGATCGCCCCTTTCGCTGCGCCGCTACGATCGGTGCATGCCCAACGCGACCCCGATCCACGTTGCCTGCCTGTGTGCCGCGTGGTGCCGGCTGTGCGACGACTATCGCGCGGTGCTCGAATCGTTGGCCGATGAGCTCGATCGTGGCGGCGTATCGGTGCATTGGCACTGGGTCGACATCGAGGACGAGGCCGATCTGATCGGTGACCTCGATGTCGAAACGTTTCCGACCGTCGTCGTGGCCGATCAGGCGAACGTGCGCTTTGCCGGCGTGGTGACGCCGCAGCGCGAGGTCTTGCTGCGGCTGCTGCGGGCGACTGTCATGAATGCCTCACCCGACGCGGGCTGGCCGGCGGTGACGCCGGTCGTGCAGGCGTTGGCCGAGGGGCTGCGCCAGCGAGCGCCCGACCGGGCCGCGCGGGCTTCGAAATCTGCATAAGCCAGCGCGATACGGTTCGTTTTCGGGCGCAGGCCAGCCGCCTGGTACTGGCGCATCGCCGGACCGGCGGCGTGTCAGCGCGCGGCGGCTTCGATCACGCCGCCGCCCAGGCACACCTCTGCGTCGTACAGCACCGCCGATTGGCCCGGCGTCACTGCCCACTGCGCATCGTCGAACACCAACGCGAAGGTCGCGTCGCCCTGCGTGGACAACACGCAGGCGGCGTCGGCCTGTCGATAGCGCGTCTTGGCCGTATAGCGGCCGGTGGCCGGGGCGCCGCCCGCAATCCAACTGGTGTCGGCGGCGCGCAGCGAGCTCGATTGCAGCCACGGATGGTCGTGCCCCTGCACCACCCGCAGCACGTTGCGCGCCAGATCCTTGCGCGCCACGTACCACGGTGCATGCTCGGCGCCACCGCGCTGGCCCTTCGGTTTCAAGCCTCCGATGCCCAGCCCTTGGCGCTGGCCGAGGGTGTAGAAGCTCAGGCCCACGTGGCGCCCGATCGGACGGCCGCGATCGTCTTCGATCGCACCCGGCTGGTGGTTCAGATAGCGATTGAGGAATTCGCGAAACGGTCGTTCGCCGATGAAGCAGATGCCGGTGGAGTCTTTCTTCTTCGCGTTGGGCAAGCGGATCTCGGTGGCGAGCTCGCGCACCTGGGTCTTCTTAAACTCGCCCACTGGAAACAGCGTGCGCGCGAGCTGCCGCTGGTTCAGGCGGTGCAGGAAGTAGCTCTGGTCCTTTGTGCCGTCAAGGCCCTTGAGCAGTTCGAAGTGGCCATCGCGTTCTCGCACCCGGGCATAGTGACCGGTGGCGATGTGTTCGGCCCCCAGCCTCAGCGCGTGATCGAGAAACGCCTTGAACTTGATCTCGGCGTTGCACAGCACGTCCGGATTCGGCGTGCGGCCGGCCTGGTATTCGCGCAGGAACTCGGCGAACACGCGGTCTTTGTACTCGGCGGCGAAGTTGACGTGCTCGAGCTCGATGCCGATCACGTCGGCCACCGCGGCGGCGTCGACGAAATCGATGTTCGACGAGCAGTATTCGCTGTCGTCGTCATCCTCCCAGTTCTTCATGAAGATGCCGACCACTTCGTGGCCCTGGCGCTTGAGTAGCCAGGCCGCGACCGCGGAGTCGACCCCGCCGGACAGGCCGACCACCACACGCGATGCACGCATGCGGCGATTCTAGATTTGCCCCGCTGGGCCGCCCGCGCAGGGCTATACCGTCTTATGCGAGCCGTCGCAAAACGGCTGGTGGCCGGTCTGCTTGCAGCCACAGAAGTACACCGTGGCGGTTTCGGTGGCGGTGTACTTAATCGGCGCGTAGGGGCCGCCCTTGTGCGAGCCGTCGCAAAACGGCTGGCTCTTGCTGTTGCCGCACTGGCACCAGAAGTAGTCTCGACCGGGCTCCACGTGAACGGGAAAAGGGGCCCTTTGCGCGATCGTGGCGGCCATGACTGCTCCTCGTCGGGATGGCGCTGCGCAGTATGGCGCAGCCGAGCCCGTCAAGGCGACGCCAGCGGCGGCAAGTGCAGGCTCGGGTCGCTGAACACCAGGTCCAGCGGGTGGCGCCGACCCGCGCGGTGATCGTCGACGCAGCGCATCAACAGCGGGCTGCGGTGGCGCGGCAGGCACGCGCGCAGCTCCTGCGGGGTGAGCCACAGGGTGCGCGCGATCTCCGGGTCGAGCGCGTGCCCGGGCAACGGCTCGCTCACCTGGCCGCTGAAGGCCAGGCGCAGGTAGGTCACGTCGCTGGGCGGAGCGGCCCGCTGGGCGCGCGACAGGTACACGCCCACCAGGGCATCGGGCGTGAAGCGGCGGCCGGTCTCCTCGAGCGCCTCGCGGATCACGCCTTCGATGGGCGACTCGCCGGGGTCGAGGTGGCCCGCGGGGTTGTTGAGCAACAAGCCCTCGGACGTGTGCTCTTCCACCAGCAGGTAGCGGCCGTCGCGCTCGACGATGGCGGCCACCGTGACGCTGGTCTTCCACGCTGCGAGCGGCATGGCGTGATGGTACGTCGCGCGGGAATCGGCATCACCGTGGCCGGCACGCACAACAAACTTGTGTAAGCTTCGCAGCCCCGTGTGCTGACCGGGCGGCTGAACAAGACCCCCGCGAGGAGACCTCCATGTTGATCGGCGTGCCGCTCGAGACGGTTGCGGGTGAGACCCGCGTCGCCGTGACGCCCGAGACGGCCAAGAAGCTCAAGGCCCAGGGCCACACGGTGCGGGTGCAGTCGGGTGCCGGCATGTCGGCCAGCGCGACCGACGCGGCCTACGAGGCGGCAGGTGCCGAGATCACCGACCGTGCGGGTGCGTTTGGCTGCGAGCTGGTGCTCAAGGTGCGCTCGCCGCAGGCCGACGAGCTGTCGCTGATGCAGCGCGGCACCGCGCTGGTGGGCATGCTCAACCCGTTCGACCGCGACGGCCTGCAGCGTCTGGCCGGCGCCGGGCTGACCAGCTTCGCGCTCGAGGCTGCCCCGCGCACGACGCGCGCGCAGAGCATGGACGTGCTGTCCTCGCAGGCCAACATCGCGGGCTACAAGGCGGTGCTGCTGGCGGCCGACCGCTACCAGAAGTTCTTTCCGATGCTGATGACCGCGGCCGGCACCGTGAAGGCGGCGCGCGTGGTGATCCTCGGCGTCGGCGTGGCCGGGCTGCAGGCGATCGCCACCGCCAAGCGACTGGGCGCCGTGATCGAGGCCAGCGACGTGCGGCCGAGCGTCAAGGAGCAGGTCGAGTCGCTCGGCGGCAAGTTCATCGACGTGCCCTACGAAACCGCCGAGGAGAAGGAAGCTGCCGAGGGCGTGGGCGGCTACGCACGGCCGATGCCGCAGAGCTGGCTCGACCGCCAGAAGGTGGAGGTGGCCAAGCGGGTGGCGGCGGCCGACATCGTGATCACCACCGCGCTGATTCCCGGGCGCGCCGCACCGGTGCTGGTGAGCGAGGAGATGGTCAAGGCCATGAAGCCGGGCAGCGTGATCGTCGACCTGGCGGCGCCGCAGGGCGGCAACTGCCCGCTCACCGAGGCTGGCAAGACGGTGGTCAAGCACGGCGTCACGCTGGTCGGCGAAAGCAACCTGCCGGCCCTGGTGGCGGCCGACGCCAGCGCGCTCTATGCCCGCAACGTGCTCGACTTCCTGAAGCTGCTGTTCACCAAGGAAGGCGCCTTCCAGGTGCCGATGGACGACGACATCGTTGCCGCGTGTCTGATGACGCGCGACGGCGAGGTCATGAGGAAATGACCATGGACTTTGTCAGCCCCACGATCACCAACCTGATCATCTTCGTGCTCGCGATCTACGTCGGCTACCACGTGGTGTGGACCGTCACGCCGGCGCTGCACACGCCGCTGATGGCGGTGACCAATGCAATCTCGGCGATCGTGATGGTCGGCGCGATGCTCGCCGCATCATTCACCGAAACCGAGCTCGGCAAGGCGATGGGGGTGGCCGCCGTCGCGCTGGCGGCGGTCAACATCTTCGGCGGATTCCTGGTGACGCGCCGGATGTTGGAGATGTTCAAGAAGAAGACACCGGCCAAGCAGATCGAGGGGAACAAGGGATGAGCCTCGACCTCGTCACGCTGCTGTATCTGGTGGCCAGCGTCTGCTTCATCCAGGCGCTCAAGGGCCTGTCGCATCCCACCACATCGCTGCGCGGCAATCTGTTCGGCATGGTCGGCATGGCGATCGCCATGCTCACCACCGCCGCGTTGATCGTGAAGATCGCCGGCTCGGCGCAGGGCATGCTGTGGGTGCTGGTCGGTCTGGTGGTCGGTGGCGGTTACGGCGCCTGGCGCGCCAAGACCGTGCAGATGACCGCGATGCCGCAGCTGGTGGCCTTCTTCCACAGCATGATCGGCCTGGCCGCGGTGTTCATCGCGGTGGCGGTGGCGGTGGAGCCGCATGCGATGCTGCAGGGGCTGCACAAGGGCGATGCGATTCCCAGCGGCAACCGGCTCGAACTCGCACTGGGCGCGGCGATCGGCGCCATCACGTTCTCGGGCTCGGTGATCGCCTGGGGCAAGCTGACCGGCACCTACAAGTTCCGCCTGTTCCAGGGCGCACCGGTGGTCTTCAAGGGCCAGCACATCGTCAACCTGGTGCTCGGGCTGGCGACGATTTTCTTCATCGTCGGCTACACGATGAGTGAAGCGCGCATGGATTTCTGGCTGCTGGTGGCATTGAGCTTCGTGCTCGGCGTGCTGATCATCATCCCGATCGGCGGCGCCGACATGCCGGTGGTGGTGAGCATGCTCAACAGCTATTCGGGCTGGGCGGCGGCCGGCATCGGCTTCTCGCTGAACAACAGCATGCTGATCATCGCCGGCTCGCTGGTGGGCTCGTCGGGCGCGATCCTCAGCTACATCATGTGCAAGGCGATGAACCGCTCGTTCTTCAGCGTGATCCTCGGCGGCTTCGGTGGCGAGGTCAGCGGGCCGGCGGCCGGCGCGCAGCAGCGGCCCGTGAAGAGCGGCAGCGCCGAAGATGCCGCGTTCATCCTCGGCAATGCCGAGACGGTGATCATCGTGCCGGGCTATGGCCTGGCGGTGGCGCGCGCGCAGCATGCGGTGAAAGAGCTGGCCGAGAAGCTCGCGCACAAGGGCGTGACGGTGAAGTATGCGATCCACCCGGTGGCTGGCCGCATGCCGGGCCACATGAACGTGCTGTTGGCCGAGGCCGAGGTGCCGTACGACCAGGTGTTCGAGATGGAAGACATCAACGGCGAGTTCGGCCAGGCCGACGTGGCGATCATCCTCGGCGCCAACGACGTCGTGAACCCGGCCGCGCTGGTCAAGGGCAGCGCGATCTACGGCATGCCGATCCTGGAGGCGCACAAGGCCAAGACGGTGATCGTCAACAAGCGCAGCATGGCCACTGGCTATGCAGGCCTGGACAACGACCTGTTCTACATGGACAAGACCATGATGGTGTTCGGCGACGCCAAGAAGGTCGTCGAAGACATGGTCAAGGCGGTGGAGTGAGGGCGCCGGCTCGCTCTCGCGGCCGGGCGGTCCATAGGGTGGTGGCAGCTGGCTAACGCAGCCCGCTGGTGTACTTGCGCAGCACGCGCTCGCGCATTTCCGCGGCGCTCGGTGATGCGCTGAGCGGCACTTCAACCGTTTCGGAGGTGCTCGTCGGCGTCGCCGCGTTCCCGGCCGGTGCCGAGGAAGCAAGGTTCGACGCATCGCGCGGCGCGAGGTGGTGCTCCTGCATGTACGTCGCGTACTGCAGCAGCCGCGCGTCCTGCGTGGTCAGCGCCTGCGCAATGACTTCGCGTGCGTATGCCAGATCGCGCAGGAATTGCTGCACGTCGAGTTGGCGGCCGAACTCGCGGCGCAGTGGCACGACCATGCGCACCAGGTAGTTCATCAGGTCGCCAGGGCCTGGATCGGATCGGGTCATCGCAGTCCCGCAGTCATGGCTTCAGCGCTCCAGCCGTTTCTTATTGACGAGGCGGCATTCTTTTTCAAATGCACACCACAGCACGCGGCAAGAGTTGGCATCGACGACGAGCAAGAAGGCGCGCCCACTTGACACGTGATGGACTTGGCGCGGGGCTGGCACCGCAGGCGTGCTTCGCCCGTGTGCGTGTCGATGCCTGTGGCGAATCGGCCCCAATGCGCCGGCCGCGGCAGGCGCCGGTGGCGCAAACCCCACGGCGCTGTCGCGGGCGCGGTATCGAATCCCCTGATCGAGATTGGTGCATGTGTCCCGCAGAATCGGATCGCCGCGAGCAGGAGCGCCTGACATGGAAAAGATCTGGCTGAAGCAGTACCCCGCGGGCGTGCCGGCGCAGATCGACGTCGCGCTGTACGCGTCGCTGGTCACGTTGATGGAGGAAAGCTTCGTCAAGTACCGCGCACTGCCGGCTTACATCTTCATGGGCAAGACGGTGACGTTCGGTCAGGTCGACGACGCATCGCGCGCGCTGGCGGCCCACCTGCAGTCACTCGGCCTCGACAAGGGGGACCGGGTGGCGGTCATGCTGCCCAACGTGCCGCAATATCCGGTGGCCGTGGCGGCGATCCTGCGTGCCGGCTATGTGGTGGTCAACGTCAACCCGCTGTACACGCCGCGCGAGCTCGAACACCAGCTCAAGGATTCGGGCGCCAAGGCGATCGTGATCCTCGAGAACTTTGCCGCCACGCTGGCGCAGGTGATCGATGCGGTACCGACCAAGAAGGTGCTGCTCGCCGCGATGGGCGACATGCTGGGCCTGATCAAGGGCACGATCGTCAATCACGTCGTGCGCAAGATCAAGAAGATGGTGCCGGCGTTTTCGCTGCCCGGCGCCGTGCGCTTCAACGACGCGCTGGCGCAGGGCCGGCGCAAGACCTACACCGCGCCCAAGATCGGCGCCGACGACATCGCGGTGCTGCAGTACACCGGCGGCACCACCGGCGTCAGCAAGGGCGCTGTGCTCCTGCATCGCAATCTGGTGGCCAACCTGCTGCAGGCCGAGGCGTGGTACCAGCCGGCGCTCAAGAAGATCCCGCCCGGCGAGCAGATCTTCACCGTGTGCGCGCTGCCGCTGTATCACATCTTCGGCTTCAACACCAACATGATGCTGGCCATGCGCATGGGCGGCTGCAACATCCTGATCCCCAATCCGCGAGACATCCCTGCGGTGCTCAAGGAGCTGTCGCATCACAGGTTCCACAGCTTCCCCGCGGTCAACACGCTGTTCATGGCGCTGGCCAACCATCCCGACTTCGACAAGGTCGACTGGAGCTCGCTCAAGATCTCGGTGGGCGGTGGCATGGCGGTGCAGCAGGCCACCGCGCGCCTGTGGCTCGAGAAAACCGGCTGCCCGATCTGCGAAGGGTATGGCTTGTCAGAGACCAGTCCGTCGGCCACCTGCAACCCGGTGGACGCCACCGCCTATTCGGGCAACATCGGGCTGCCGATGCCCAACACCGAAATCGCGCTGCTCGACGACGACGGTCGCGAAGTGGCGCTGGGCTCGCCCGGCGAGATCGCGATCCGCGGGCCGCAGGTGATGGCGGGGTACTGGCAGCGACCCGACGAAACGGCCAAGGTGATGACGGCCGATGGCTTCTTCCGCACGGGCGATATCGGCGTGGTCGACGAGCGTGGCTACTTCAGAATCGTCGACCGCAAGAAGGACATGATTCTCGTCAGCGGCTTCAACGTCTACCCCAACGAGATCGAAGACGTGCTGACGCAAATGCCCGGTGTGCTCGAGGCGGCGGCCGTGGGCATTGCCGACGCCAAGGCCGGCGAGGCGGTCAAGGTGGTGATCGTCAAGCGCGACCCCGCGCTCACCGAGGCCGACGTGCGCGCGTATTGCGAGGCCAACCTCACCGGCTACAAGCGGCCCAAGGTGGTGGAGTTCCGCAAGGACCTGCCCAAGACCACGGTGGGCAAGGTGTTGCGGCGCGAATTGCGCGACACGGTGAAGTAGGCCCACTCCTGGGTGCGGCCGGGCGGCCGCCTCCCCCTCGAGGGCGACAGCAGCGGCCTAGCCAAGCCAGAGCCGCGCTGTCCGCTTGGACTGCGCCTCTGCGACGCGTGGGACACTCGGTGCCATGCCCGTGCCGCGCATTCATGTTGACCGGCCGCTGGCGCCGGGTGCCGAATTCGCGCTGGGCGCCACCGCCACCCGCCACGCGCAGGTGCTGCGCCTGCAGCCCGGCGACGCGCTCACGTTGTTTGATGGCAGCGGCGGCCAGTGGGCCGGCAGCATCAGCGCCATCTCGCGGCGTGAGGTGCGGGTGCGCACGCTGCACTTCGATGCCGTCGAACGCGAGCTCGCGCGGGCCGTGACGCTGGCCGTCGGCATGCCGGCCAACGAGCGCATGGACCCACTGATCGAAAAGGCCACCGAGCTCGGCGTGGCGCGCATCCAGCCGCTGGTGTGCGAGCGTTCCGTGCTGCGCGTGGCCGGCGATCGCGCCGTGCGCAAGGCCACCCATTGGCGTGCGGTGGCCATTGCCGCCTGCGAGCAATGCGGCCGCAACCGCGTGCCTGAGGTGGCCGAGCCGATGCGTCTGAGCGCATGGCTGGACGGGCTTCAAGGCCAACTGCACGCGCGCTGGCTGCTGTCGATCGCCCCCGATGCCGCGCCGTGGCCGCCGGCCGCAAGCGAAGCGGCGCAGGTGCTCGTGCTCAGTGGCCCCGAAGGTGGCCTCGCAGCGGCCGAAGAAGCGGCGGCGCGCGCCGCCGGATTCGGGGCCTTTTCATTGGGCGCGCGCGTGCTGCGCGCGGACACCGCGCCGCTGGCAGCGCTGGCCTGGATCGCACTGGAGTCTGGATGAACGACCCCCACGCTCGCGTCCCTCGCAGCGGCCCGACACCGTCGTGAATCGCAACCTGCTGCTGCTGGCGCTGTGCCAGGGGTTGTTCTTCGTCAACAACGTGACCTTCGTGGCGATCAACGGCCTGGTCGGCTTGCAATTGGCGCCGCTCGGCTGGATGGCCACGCTGCCGCTCACCGCGTACGTGGGTGGCGGCGCGCTGGCCGCCCCGCTGGTGGCGCGCCATCAGCGAGCGTGGGGCCGCCGGCGCTGCTTTCAAACCGGTCTGCTGGTGGCCATCGTGTCGGCCGCGTTGTGCGCGCTGGCGGCGTTCATTCACAGCTTCGTGTTGCTGCTGCTGGCCACGTCACTGGCGGGTTACTACAACGCCAACGCCCAGCTGTACCGTTTTGCCGCCACCGAAGTGGCGGCACCGGCGCACAAGGAACGCGCCATTTCGTGGGTGCTGGCCGGCGGCATCCTCGGCGGCGTGATCGGCCCCAACCTGGCCAGCATCACACGCGACGCGCTCGCGCAACCGTTCGCCGGCGCCTACGCGGCGCTGATGGTCGTGGCCGTGCTGGCGTGGCTGATGATGCGCTCGATCCAGTTTCCGCCGCTGCACGAGGCCAGCGCAACGGCTGCGCCGGCCCGCAGTCTGCGCGAGCTGGCGCGACAACCGACCTTTGTCGTGGCGATCGTGGCCGCGGCACTCGGCTACGGCGTGATGAACCTGCTGATGGCCGCCACGCCGATCGCGATGCAGCAGTGCGGGCACCCGTTCAGCGCCGCCGCGCTGGTGCTCGAGGTGCACGTGCTGGCGATGTTCGTGCCGAGCTTCTTCACCGGATCGCTGATCCGGCGCTTCGGCGTGGTGCCGGTGATGGCCGCTGGCACATTGCTCAGTCTGGGCTGCGTGACGTTCGCATTGTCGGGCCAGGACGTCATGCACTTCACCGGCGCGTTGGCGCTGCTCGGCCTGGGCTGGAACTTTCTCTACATCGGTGGCACCACGTTGTTCACCGCGACCTATCGCGCGCAGGAGAAAACCACTGCGCAGGCGGCGATGGACACCACGGTGCTGGCGACGATGACGCTCACCTCGTTCAGCTCCGGCGCGCTGGTCACCACCGGCGGCTGGCGTTGGATGAGCCTGGGCACGCTGGTGCCGCTGGTGGCCACCATGGTGGCGTTGGGGTGGCTTGCCCGGGTACGCATGCAAGCACAGAATCTGCCGACCGCGTGATTCTGGGGTGTGACTTCATGGGCTTGCTCGATTCGATGCTGGGCCAGGTGCTCGGCGCTGCGCAGAGGGGCGGGTCGGGTGGCGGGAGCAACAACGCTGCTCTGTTGCAGGCGGTGCTCGGCATGCTCGGCAACGATGCGCCGGGTGGCGGCCTGAACGGTCTGATCGCGGGGTTTCAGCGCAGTGGCCTGGGCGACGTGATGTCGTCGTGGATCTCAACCAGTGAAAACCAGCCGATCGCGCCCCATCAGCTGGGCCAGGTGCTGGGTCCCGATGCGCTGAGTGCGCTGACTCGCCAAACCGGCGGACAGTCCGGCGACGTGCTCGGCCAGTTGGTACAGCTGCTGCCGCAGGTCATCGACCAATTGACGCCACATGGCCAGGTGCCCGCGAGCGGGCTGGGCAACACGAGCGACCTGCTGGGTATGCTCGGGCCGCGCTGAAGCGCGCCGGGTCGCGCATCTGGCGGAGGTTGTGACGGGGCGGCCGCTTGCCGCCGTGGGGCTGCTCCTGAAGTGGGCTGCGCTGAGCCTTCGGCGCCGCGTCGAAGGTGTCGAAAGCGTCGAGGGGCCGCGTGCAGGACTGGAACCAACCGCCGTTCTCGGTCACCGACCTGATCGCGGCGATGCTGTGGGTGCTGGCGGCGCTGTATGCGACGCTGAAGCTGCGCGACCACGAGCCCGGCATGGGCTGGTTCGCCGCGGCGATGGCACTGCTGGCCCTGTTCGTCGGCCACAACGAGCGCCATCTTCCGGCCGAGCCGTTGTGGATCAACGCCGCGAACGGCTGGTACCTGGTGGTCTTGTCCGGCATCGGTTGCCTGGCTCCCGGGCTGGCCAGCTACGTCGGTGTGCGCGGCCGCGCTCGGACCCGGGTGTTGTCGGCGATCCTGGCCCCGTTGTTGGTCTGCGCCTTGATCACCATCGGTGTCGACCTGCAGCAGTGGCAGTTCAAACGGCAGCAGTTCAACGTCATCCTGACGTTGCCGTTCTTCGGTCTGGCTGCACTGGCTTTCTGGGCCGAGCGACGCGAGCATGGCGCCGGTCATCGCTACATCGGGCTTGCGTTCCTGCTTGTACCGGGGGCCGCGATCGTGCTGGCGGCATCCGGCTCGCCGGCAGCGCACCTGCGTTACTGGGGCTTCATCCCGATGCTGGCGATCGGCCTGATTTTGTTGACGGTGTCACTGCTGCGCCGTCGTCGCATGTTGATGGACGAGGTGGTGCGCCGCGCTGCCGCCGAGCGCTTGCTCGCGGTGAGCAACGCGTCGCTCGAGGCGCAGGTCGAGGCGCGAACGCACGAGCTGCGCGACGTGATCGCCGGGCTCGAGGGCTTCAACCGGCAGGTGTCGCACGACCTGCGCGGGCCGCTGGGCGGCATCGGCGGCCTGGCGCAACTGGCCAGCCAGGCGCTGCAGCGTGGCGACGTGGACGCCGCGCAGCGCGTGTTGACACCCATCGCGCAGCAGGCGGCCGACTCGCGCCGGCTGGTCGATGCGCTGCTGATGCTGGCCCGCAGCGGGGACGTGGCGCTGAACAAGACGCGGCTGGACCTCGCCCGCCTGGCGCGCGAGGTGACGCAGGGCTTGCATCCGGAGTCCCACGCCGCAGAGCCGCCGCCCATGGTAGAAATCGGCGAGCTGCCCGTTGTGGTGGCTGACGAGACCTTGCTGCGCGCCGTATTCACCAACCTGATCGGCAATGCACTCAAGTTCAGCGCCGGCCGCCCCGACGGCAAGATCCGCATCAGTGCCGACCACGCACGCGGCGTGGTCACGATCGCGGTGGCCGACAACGGCGTGGGCTTCGACTCTGGCGCCGCCGCGGCCTTGTTCCAGCCTTTCACGCGGCTGCACGGGGCGCGGTTCGCTGGCACGGGCATCGGGCTGACCATCGTCAGGCGCATCGTCGAACGGCACGGCGGCAAGGTGTGGGCGGTCGGCCAACCGGGCGCGGGCGCCACGTTCACCTTCACGCTGCCCGCTTCGACCTGACCGCGAGCGGCAGCGGGGCCGAGCAGTTGTCCCGCGTACCTTGCGGCTACTTGCGCGCCGCGCCGGCGACGATGTCGAAGCGGAACAGCCGGCATTCGATCGGCCCGTTCCACAGCGGCACGCGACGCGACTCCTTCAGCCGCATGTGCGTCGGCAGCTTCATGTCGGGGCTCAATATCCAGCAGGTCCAGCCCGCATAGTGGCGCTTCCACTGCGCCGCCAGCGCCGCGAAGAAACTCGGCATGTCGGGCGCCCCCTGCGGTTGTTCGCGCGAGGGAACCACAGCCGCGCCGCGACCCTTGGGCGCGACCCGTTCGCCGTACGGCGGATTGAGCATCATCGTGCCCTGCGGCTGCGGCGGCGGACGTTGCAACGCATCGCCGGCCTTGAACGCAATGGCCTGCGCGACGCCGGCGCGCTCGGCGTGGCGCGCGGCGAAGTCGGTCATCCGAAACGACACGTCGCCGGCGAACACCGGCACCGCGCTCGCGTGCACGCGCCCTCGAGCGGCACCCACCAGGTCGCGCCATTGCCCTTGCAGCGCCCGAAATGGCGCCAGCCGTTCGAAGGCAAAGCGCCGCTCCAGCCCGGGCGCGCGCCCGCAGGCGATCTGCGCGGCCTCGATCACGATGGTGCCGGCACCGCAACAGGGGTCGAGCAAGGCGCCGTCTTCGGCGCGGCCACGCCAGCCAGCAGCTGCCAGCATGGCGGCGGCCAGCGTTTCCTTCAGGGGCGCGTCGCCGGCGCGCGAGTCGCGCCAGCCGCGCTTGAACAGCGGCACCCCCGAGGTGTCCACATACAGGGAGGCCAGGTTGCCGTCCAGGTGCAGCACCAGCGACAAGTCAGGGTCGTGGGTGTCGACGTTGGGGCGCGCGCCGGCGTGCTCGCGCATCGCATCGCACACTGCGTCCTTGATGCGCAACGACGCGAAGTTCAGGCTCTTCAGTGGCGCGTTGCGGGCCGTGGTGTCCACGCGCAGCGTCTGCTGCGCGGTGATCCAGTCGTGCCAGCGCACGGCGTGCGCCAGTGCATAGAGGTCATGCTCGCTGCGATACGGCGCTTGCGCCACCCGCCACAGCACCCGCTGCGCGAGCCGGCTCTCCAGGTTGATCTGCATTGCCAGTTCGGCACTGCCGACGAGCGCCACACCGCCGCGGGCGGGCTGCACCGCCAAGCCCGGTCGCAGCCCCGTGATCTCCTCGGCGAGCAGGGCCTCGACCCCCGCTGCGCACGGCAGGAACAGGCTGCCGTCGTTCATCGCGCGTCGGCCCGAAGCGGCGCGGCGACCCGCGCGGCACTCACAAGCTGCGCCGCAGATTGGCCGGTGCGATCTTCATGGCTTCACGGTACTTGGCCACCGTGCGGCGCGCCACCTGGATGCCCTGCTCCGACAGCATCTGCGCCAGCTGCCCGTCCGACAACGGGGCCTTGGGGTCTTCGGCGGCCACCAATTGGCGCAGTAGCGCGCGCACCGCGGTGCTCGATGCATTGCCGCCGGCATCGGTGGACAGCGACGAGCCGAAGAAGTACTTCAACTCGAAGGTGCCGTACGGCGTGGCCATGTACTTGGCGGTGGTGACGCGCGAAATCGTCGATTCGTGCAGGCCCAGCTCATCGGCGATCTCGCGCAACACCAACGGCTTCATCGCGATCGCGCCGTGGTTGAGGAAGCCCTTTTGCCGCTCGACGATGGCCTGCGACACGCGCACGATGGTGTCGAAGCGCTGCTGGATGTTTTTGACGAACCAGCGCGCCTCCTGCAGGCGCGTGTTCAGGCCCGCGGCGGTGCCGTTGCGCTGTCCGCGGATGGCCTGCGCGTACAGGTCGTTGATGCGCAACTTGGGCATCACGTCGGGGTTGAGCTGCACCTTCCAGCCACGACCGCTGCGCTGCACGATCACGTCGGGCACGACCACCCGCGAATCGTTTTGTCCGAAGGCCCGGCCGGGCTTGGGATCGCAGCGCACGATCAGGTCGCGTGCCTCGCGCAGTTGCGTCTCGTCGGCGCCGGTGGCTGCACTGAGCTTCTTGAATTCGCGCCGCGCCAACAGGTCGAGGTGCTGGCGGCTGATGTCGGCGGCCAGTTTGTGGGCCGGCGTCTGCGGCTGCGCGCGCAATTGCAGTGTCAGGCACTCGGCCAGGCTGCGCGCGCCCACGCCGGCCGGATCGAGGCTTTGCAGCCACTTGAGTGCGCACTGCAGACGCTCGAGCAGGCCGTCGCCGTCGGCCTCGTCAGCCGCATCGGCTTCAGCCGGCGCGCCCAGCCGCTCGGCGATCTCTTCCAGCGGATCGGCGAGGTAGCCGTCGGCATCGAGCGATTCGATCAGCGCCCACAGCGCGGCGCGGTCCTCCGGCGACAGCCGCATCAGCGCCAGCTGGCCGCGCAAATGATCTTGCAGTGATGGCGCAGCGGCAGTGCGGTCTTGCGCCTCCTGGTCGTCGTCGGATGCGGGTGCCCCGGCGCTGGCGCTGGGCAACTCGCGGATGCCATCGAAGTCGTCGCCCTCGGTGCCGTTTTCCCACTCGCGGCGTTCGCTGCCGTCGAAGTCGGTGGTGTCGATGCCGCCGGCCTCTTCCCCGCCGTCGAATGCGGAGTCTTCGCGATCGCTGCTGGTGTCGGCGGGCGCGTCGGCCGCACGCTCGGCGCTCGCACCGCGCTCGGCCGCGCCCTCACCGGCCGCGTTGTCCTCGTCGGCCTCGAGGAACGGGTTCTGGTCGAGCATCTGGTCGACCTCTTGCTGCAGCTCCAGCGTCGACAGCTGCAGCAGCCTGATCGATTGCTGCAGCTGCGGCGTCAACGCCAGATGCTGCGAGAGGCGGACCTGGAGCGAGGGTTTCATGACGTGTGGCCGAGCAGTCGGTCGGCGCCGGGCCGTTCCCGAGCCAACCGACCGCCTCCTCGGGGGGCAGCGACAACGGCCGCAGGCCGTTGCGGTGCAGGCTCACAACGCGCAGCGATGTGAAGGCGCGGAGCGCCGGCCGAAGCCAAGGTAGTGAGCGTAGGGGCCAACATGTCGCTACATGCGGAAATGCTCGCCGAGATAGACGCGGCGCACGTCGGCGTTCTCGACAATCTGCTGCGGCGTGCCCTCGGCCAGCACGCGGCCCTCGTTGATGATGTAGGCGCGGTCGCAGATGCCGAGCATCTCGCGCACGTTGTGGTCGGTGATCAGCACCCCGATGCCGCGGCCCTTGAGAAATCCGATGATGCGCTGGATCTCGATCACCGCGATCGGATCGACGCCGGCGAACGGCTCGTCGAGCAGGATGAAGCGCGGCTGCGTGGCCAGCGCGCGCGCGATCTCGACGCGCCGGCGCTCGCCGCCCGACAGCGCGGGTGCGGGCGATTCGCGCAGCTTGTCGATGCTCAAGTCGCGCAGCAGCTGCTCGAGCCGGCGCTCGATCTCGGGGTTGCGCAGCGCCCTGCCGTCGGGACCGAGCTGCAGTTCGAGCACGGCGCGGATGTTCTCCTGCACCGTCAGCTTGCGAAAGATCGAGGCCTCCTGCGGCAGGTACGACAGGCCGAGCCGCGCGCGCTGGCCACGCAGCCGCGCTTCATCCTGCTCGACGAGCCGTTCGCCGGCGTCGATCCGATCGCGGTGATCGAGATCCAGCGCATCATCGGATTTCTCAAGGGCCGCGGCATC
>JBIODO010000028.1:0-18959 GCA_044445225.1 Burkholderiales bacterium | reverse complement strand
GCGGGCGATGCTCACGTGCACGTCGTCCGCCCGCAAATCGGCGGCATCGATGCCGCCCGAGCCCGAGAGGTCGATGTCCAATCGCGCCGCCCGCCCGGCAAGATCGGCACTGCCCGACCTCGCGATGCGCAGCGACAGGTCGTCGGTGTTCAGCGCCTTGGCACGCACGCCACCGGAGAGCGCAGCAACGTGCGCCGGGTCGGCATCGCGTGGGTGATCGAGGGCGCGCTTTAATCATGGGGTTCTCCGCCGTGGCGGGCCACATCATGCGCAGCGCCAGCTGTCAGCGGGGCGGCATGCGACGCAATGAAGGGAGAACGCGATGAGGCGGCAAGAAATGCCGCCGTCCGTTGGGCTTGGAGCGGGCGGCCGTGCTGGCCGCCGATTCAGGAATCGCTCTTGCGCGACTTCTCGTGGACCACCGTGCCGCTGTCTTTGCTGCGCGGCTTGTCGCCGGACTTGTCCGCTGGCTTGTCCAGTGTCTTGTCGGCTGACTTGTCTGCGGCCTTGTCGGCAGGGCGCGCGCCTTTCTTGGCTTCACCGTCCACGGCCTGTGCGACCGTCTCGGCGCTGAGCTGCGGTGCCACCGGCTCGAGCTTGTTCTCACGCATGTAGTCGTTCATCTCGCGCCAGCCGGCGTAGACGGCGGCCTTGTCGGCGCGGCGGTTCAAGAGGTAGCAGTCCTCGATTGCGCGGCCGGCGTGGCGGCATGCGCCACCGACGGCTTTGCCGTCGGCCTCGCGGCGTGCAGCCGCTGCCTCGGCCGCCTCGCTACCGAACAGGTTGCAGCCCGCGGCACCCAGGGTGGCGAGCAAAAAGGCGGCAGACAGTCGTGCGTGCATGGCGTGGGCCTGCGTTGACGAAGACGCCTTCGGTATCGGCCATCGCCGGGCCAACTTGAGCGCGAAGTACGAAGGCGGCGCACCCTCAGCGGCGAACCGCCATCGCCAACAGGCGGTCCACGCGCTCCTCGGTCGGCGGATGGGTCGAAAAGAGCCCCCGCAGGCCGCCGCCGGACAGCGGATTCATGATCATCATCTGCGCCGTCTCGGGGTGGCGCTCGGCTGCCATCAGCGGGATGCCCTGCGCGTAGTGGTGGATCTTCTGCAGCGCCGAGGCCAATGCCTGCGGGTCGCCCGAGATCTCGGCACCGCCGCGGTCGGCCTCGAACTCGCGCGCGCGGCTGATCGCCATCTGGATCAGGCTGGCAGCCAGCGGCGCCAGGATCGCCACCAGGATTCCGGCCAATGGATTGGTCGGCCGGCCTTCGCTGTCGCGGCCACCAAAGAACGCCGCGAAGTTGGCCAGCATGCCGATGGCACCGGCCATCGTGGCACTGATGGTCGAGATCAAGATGTCGCGGTGCCGCACGTGCGCGAGTTCGTGCGACATCACGCCGCGCAACTCGCGCTCGCTGAGCAGTTGCACGATGCCGGTCGTGGCGGCGACGGCTGCATGCGCCGGGTTGCGCCCGGTGGCAAACGCATTGGGTGCCTGCTCGTCGATCAGGTACACGCGCGGCATCGGCAAGCCGGCATTGTTGGCGAGCTCGCGGATCATGCGCACGAACTGCGGCGCCGAGCTGTCGTCGACCTCGTGCGCGTTGTACATGCGCAGCACGATCTTGTCGCTGAACCAGTAGCTGAAGAAGTTGAGCCCCAGTGCCACCAGCAGCGCCAGCATCATGCCGCTGCGGCCGCCGAACATCTGGCCGAGCAACATGAACAGCGCGGTGATGGCGGCCATCAGGATCGCGGTCTTCATCAGATTGAACATGGCGGTCCGGGTCCGAGTTTGTGCAACGTTGCCGCCATAGATGCGGCCGCGGCGCAGCAGCTCAATCGCTTGCCGTTGGCGCGAGGCGCTGGCCGAGCGCCGGCGCACCGGCCGGAAAGCACAACGCCGCCGGCAACCGGCGGCCGCCGGGCCGCTGCAGCTCCAGCAGTTCGAGCGCGCCGTCACCGCAGGCGACCACCAGCGGCGCGGGCAGCGTGCTGAGCACTTCGCCAGGTGCGCTGGCTCGCCCGCTGGGCCGCACCGCGGCGCGCCACACTTTCAGCGGCGTGCCGCGATCGTTGAGCGTGGCGCCGGGAAACGGGTCGAAGGCGCGCACCCGGCGCTCCAAGACGGCAGCGCCGGCGTGCCAGTCGAGCGCGGCCTCGTGCTTGTCGATCTTGCGGGCGTAGGTGACACCGGCGGCGCTTTGTGGCGTGGCGGCGAGCTCGCCGGCGCCGAGGCGATCGAGCGCTTCGACGATCGAGCGGGCCCCCAATTCCGCCAGCTTGTCGTGCAGGGTCGCGCTGGTGTCGGCCGCGGTGATCGGCAGCGGGCGCGCGAGCAACACGTCGCCGGTGTCCAGGCCATCGTCCATCTGCATGATCGAGATGCCGGTTGTGCTGTCTCCGGCCTCGATCGCGCGCTGGATCGGTGCGGCGCCGCGCCAGCGTGGCAGCAGCGAGGCATGGATGTTCAGGCAGCCCCAGCGCGGCAGTTCGAGCAACCAGGGTGGCAACAGCAGGCCGTAGGCAGCCACCACCATCACGTCGGGCGTCGCAGCTCGCAGCGCGTCGCGTGCGGCGTGTGCATCGGCAGCAAAGCGGCCATCGAGGCGGAGCCCGGCGGGCTGCATCACCGTCAGTCCGTGTCGCGAAGCCAAGCTCTTGACCGCAGAGGCCTGCAGTTTCAGCCCCCGACCGGCGGGCCGATCGGGCTGCGTCAGCACCTGCATGACTTCGTGTTTGGCCGCGATGAGGGCCTGCAAGGCGGTGGCGGCGAACGCCGGCGTGCCTGCAAAACCGAGTCTCATGGCGGACCCCTGTGCTGCGCGCTCGGGCGTTCGCCCCTGGGGCGGCCCGGCGAGCTCATGCGCGCTGGCGTTCCTGCTGCTCCTCGCGAGTGCGCTTTTGCATCTTGACGCGGATGCGCTCGCGCTTCAACGGGCTCAGGTACTCGACGAACACCTTGCCGAGCAGGTGATCCATCTCATGCTGCACGCACACCGCCGTGAGGCCGCGCACTCGGCGCTCGAAGGGTTTGCCTTCGCGATCGAGCGCGGCCACGGTGACCTCGGCATGGCGTTCGACCTTGTCGTAGATCGCGGGCACCGACAGGCAACCCTCTTCGTTGACCGCTCGCTCCTCGCTGCGCCACACCAGTTCGGGATTGATCAGCACCAGGGGCTGATCGCGCTGCTCGGAGGTGTCGATCACGATCACGCACTCATGCACGTCGACCTGCGTGGCGGCCAGCCCGACACCATCGGCCTCGTACATCGTCGCCAGCATGTCATCGACCAATCGGCGGATGCGCGCATCGACGGCGGCTACAGGGCGGGCAACCTCGTGCAATCGTGAGTCGGGATAACGCAGGATCGTCAGAAAAGCCATGGCTCAAGTCGGTACAGGTGGATACAGGCGGCGGCCGTGTGGACCGCCCGCAACGGGCAATGCTGTGATGGGCTCCACACGTTGGCGTTTGAGGAGCCGCTTTCATTGCGGCATCAAGGGTTTATGGGCAGAATCTTCCGTGAAGCATGAGCATTGTCGCCACTTTGGTCGCGGCACGCAGCCATGTCAGCCAGGCGCCTGGGCCGTACCGGGATTTTGGCATTGCCCTACCAGCGGAGACCGAGTTCATGAGCCGACCCCAGATCCACAGTCACCAACGCCTGCGGTTGTCCCTGTGGGTCGGTGCGGCACTTGCCGCGCTGTGCAGCCAAGCGCCGGCGGCCAATTGGCCCGTCACCACCGAGCAGCGCGACACCGCGTCCCAAGTGGCGCAGACCGGCGTGCCGCTGAGCGAGCTGGCGCCCAATGCGCCCGAGTCGCACACCGTGGTGCGCGGCGACACGTTATGGGACATCTCCAAGCTGTTCCTGCGCTCGCCATGGCGCTGGCCCGAACTGTGGGGCATGAACCTCGAGCAGATCAAGAACCCGCATCTGATCTACCCCGGTCAAGTGCTGTATCTGGTGAAGGTGGGCGACCGCGCGACGCTGCGTGTCGGCCAGCCGGTGGGCGGCGCGGCAGGCGGGCCGGTTGGCAACACGGTCAAGCTGTCGCCGCGCGTGCGTGCCGAGACGCTCGACAACGGCGCCATCCCTTCGATTCCGCTGCATCTGATCGGCCCATTCCTCAACGAAGCGGTGGTGTTCTCCACCGATGAGCTGGCCACCGCGCCGCGCATCGTGGCCTCGCAGGAGGGCCGGGTGTTGTTGTCGCGTGGCGAGACCGCGTACGTGCGCGGTGACCTCAAGGGCAACCGCGACTTCCGGGTGTTCCGCGACAGCACGCCGCTGGCCGACCCCGACACCGGCGAGGTGCTGGGCTTCGAGGCGCGCTATGTGGGAACCGCGGAGTTCGTCCGTGACGGCAACATCACGGCCTCGCTCGACGGCAAGAGCAACGAGATCGTGCCGGCGACGTTTCGCATGAGCAGCATTCGCCAGGAAGCCGGCGTGGGCGATCGCTTGGCGCCGGTGCCGCCGCGCGACTACGCCGCTTACGTGCCGCACGCTCCTGCGCAGCCGCTCAGGGGCCGCATCATCTCGATCTACGGCGAAGCGATCTCCGCGGGCCAGAATCAGATCCTCACACTGAACCGCGGGTCTCGCGACGGCATGGAGCGCGGCCATGTGATGGCACTGTGGCGCGATGGCGCGGCGGCCGTCGACACCACGGATTCGTCGCGGCCGCTGATGAAGTTGCCCGACGAGCGCATCGGCACGCTGTTCATCTTTCGCGTCTTCGATCGCGTCTCGTACGCGCTGATCCTGCAGTCGGAAGACCCGGTCAGGCCGGGCGACCGTTTCAGCCAGCCCTGACGGGCGTCGCCTCTTTAGGCTCGGCGCGCATGGCGCCAGACGTTGCTGACGAGCTCACGGCGTGGCTGCGCCTGCTGCTGACGCCGGGCATTGGCCGCGCTGCTGCGCGGCAACTGCTGGCCGCGTTCGGCACACCGCAGGCCGTGTTCGAAGCCTCGAGCGCGGCCCGTCAACAGTGCCTGGGCCAAATGATCGTCACCGACGAGGTTCCGGCCGCGCTGTCGTCTGCGATGACGACGTTGAGCAGCTGGCTGGAAGCCGCGGCCGGGCGCGACTGGGTCGCCCTGGGGGATGCGCGTTACCCGCAGGCGCTGCTGCAGACCGCCGACCCCCCGCTGCTGCTATACGTGCAAGGCGATGCCACACTGTTGAACTGCCCATGCCTGGCGATCGTTGGCAGCCGCAACCCCACGCCGCAAGGTGCCGAGAATGCGCGCGCCTTCGCAGAGCACCTGGGGCGTGCCGGGTTGACCATCGTTTCAGGGCTGGCCCTGGGCATCGACGGCGCCGCCCACAGCGGCGCTCTGGCCGGCGGCGCTCGCACGATCGCTGTGGTCGGAACCGGGCTCGATCGCGTGTACCCGCGTGCGCACCGCGAGCTCGCGCACCGCATTGCCGAACGCGGCTTGATCGTCAGCGAGTTCAACCTTGGTACCGAGCCGCTGGCGGCGAATTTTCCGCAACGCAATCGAATCATCGCCGGCTTGAGCCTGGGCACATTGGTGGTCGAGGCGGCACTGGAATCAGGCTCGTTGATCACCGCCCGGCATTCGTTGGAGTCGGGGCGCGATGTGTTCGCGATCCCGGGTTCGATCCATTCGCCGCAGTCGCGTGGTTGTCATGCCTTGATCAAGCAGGGCGCCAAATTGGTGGACGACGCTCGCGACGTGCTCGAGGAGTTGCGCTGGGCGCCCTCGGTGTCGTCGGCAGCGCCGACGGCGTCAGCAGGGTCGGTGGTCGCCGCGCCGCCCGATGCGCTGCTCGGCGCGATGGGTTACGAGCCGGTCGAGATGGATCAATTGCAAGCACGCACCGGTTGGCCGACGGCCCAACTGAGCGCGCGGTTGCTCGAGCTCGAACTCGCTGGGCATGTGTCGCGGCTGCCTGGCGGCCGATACCAGCGCGCAGGCAAGGCCTGAGAATCGGTCGGGTATAGTCGTTCCATGTTCGACGTGTTGGTGTACGTGTACGAGAACTACTGGCGCCCTGATGCGTGCCCCGAACACGAGCAGTTAACGCGCAAGCTGTCGGCCGTGGGCTTCGAGAGCGAAGAAATCGAAGATGCGCTGACCTGGCTGCACGGGTTGGCGCAAGGCGCCCAAGCCGCTGCCCACGCGCAATCGGCGCGCGCCATGCGCGTGTACACCGATGCCGAACGCGAATTGCTCGGTGAGCCGTCGATCGGTTTCATCAGCTTCCTCGAGTCGTCTGGCGTGCTGGTGCCATCGATGCGCGAAATGGTGCTCGATCGCGCCAAGGCGGCCGGTGAGGCGCTGATCGACCTCGAACACCTGAAGGTGATCGTGCTGATGGTGTTCTGGAGCGTCGGCGAGGAGCCTGATGCACTGATTCTCGACGAGCTGTCGGTGAACACCGAGCAGCGCTCGATCCACTGAGCAGAGCGGCCCGCTGCCGCCGGCGATCAGTTCAACAAACGAGACGGGTCGGCGTCGAGCTTGGCCAACGCGGTGCGCGTGGCGCGCACGGTGAGCGATTCATCCTGCGCCGGAAGCAGCAACCCTGCCTGCAGAAACGCCGCCAGCCGTTGTTGATGAAACAGCACGCAGCGCCCCTGCGGCGTGACGAACAGCGACAGCTGCTTGCGCAGGCCCTGCCAGGCCAGTTGCACCGGCTCGTTGCGGTCGCGGTAGTCGAGCATGTACCAACTGCCCACCTGCAGCTCGCGCGCCCAGGCCACCATGGCCGGCGTGGGCATCGAGCCGCCTTCGCCGACCACCTCGATCTCGGAGCTTTCGTGGCCCGACAGATCGAGCACCATCGACTCGTCGATCTGCACGTTGTCGGCGTCGGGCAGCAACTCTTCGAGCGACTCCAGCCGCTCGGTCAGGTCGTCAATGCGTTCGCTGGAAATGATCGCCGCCTTGGCCGTGAACGCGGCAGCCAGCGAGTTGTTCAGCGTCTGGATGTGCTCGTCTTGCTTCTCGGCGCTCATGCCCGCCGAGGCCATGCCATCGCGCAGCATCTTGAGCAACGGTGGCAGGCGACGCAGCACCTCGGCGCGCTCCTCGCGCGTGACCTTGGCGCCGGCCGACCAGATGACGTCGGTGGCCGCGCGCTTCATCGCCTTGGTCTGCTCGGCCTGCGCGCCGTAGCGCACCGCAGTGGTGGCCAGCACGTCGGCCCACACATGGAACAGGAACTGGCGCACTTCTTCTTGCACCGGCACCTCGTTGAGCATCTTGCGCAGTTCGATCGTGTACTGGATCGCCAGCGTCTCGCGCTGCTCGATCTGCTGGGCCAGCGACACGCCTTTGCGCGAGGCCTCATTCTCGTTCTTGAAGAAATGCTCGAGGAACTTCTCGAACTCCACCAGCACGGTCTGAAACACGCGCCGGCCGGTGTCGGGATAAGCCTCGACCACCTGCACCACGCGCTTGATCTCCTTGGCCAGCGCCTCGCCGGAGTTCTGCGTGGCCGAGGAGTCGAAGCCCATCACGCAGGCACCCATGCGGTCGATGAGGCGGCGCGCCGGGTGGTCGATGGTGGCGAAGAAGTCGGGCTCGCTGACTGCCACGCGCAGCACCGGCATCTGCAACCGCGCGAACCAGACGCGGATCGCCGCCGGAATGCGATCCTCGGTGAGGATCGACTGGAACATCATCGCCACGATCTCGATCGTCGCGCGCTCCACCGGCGTGGTGGCGGCCTGCTTGAGCGCCTGCTTGCGCTGCTGCAGCTCGGCCAGCATCTGCGGCGTGCTGATCGGCGGCGCATCGGCGCGCTCGGTGCGGGCCACCAGGCGTTGCTGCACGTTGACCTGCGCGTGGTTGATCGCCTCGGCCAGCACCGGCGACACAGGCTTCATTTGCGCGGTGTCCCCGAAGCCTGGCAGCTGGCGTCCGACCAGCCGATTCAAGCGGCTCAGGATCTCGCCGGAATTCTCGCGGCGCAGCGGACCTGTGCGCGTCATCAGGCGCGTCTCGTCGCCGACGCCACGCGTGCCGCCGCCGAGGCCGCCGCGCACCGAGGTGGTTGCACCATCACCCGGGTTGGCGCCGAAAGCGCCCGAGAAGTGGCCGCCGGTGTTGACGCCGCGCGAGCGCCGGATCAGCGGTCGCAGGTCAACCTCGGGCATCACGCGATGCTCGATCAGCCAGCGGTTGGCCTCGTGGTAGGCCTCTTCCACCACGTGCGCGAACTCCTCGTGCACCACCGGCTGCAGTTCGCGCCAGCCGTCCAGGCTCATGCCCGAGTTGCGCCAGGCCTCCAACGCGATGCGCGCCAGCACGTGGGCACGCACCGGGTCGTGGGCGTCGAGCTCGGAGCGCCGCTCCAGCGACGCCAGACGCGAGCGCAGATCGGCAAATTCCCACGACGCACGGTCCATCATGGCCAGCGCCAGGCGCGACGTGAGGATCTCGCGTTCGATGGTGTCGTCGTCGACCAGCGACAGGCCACCGGTACCCGGCAACGGCAGGTCGGCGGCGCGAGCGGCCGACAACGACTGGCCGAACGTCTTGTACAAGCCATCGGCGATGCCGTGCTGCCAGCCGACGCCGGCGCGCTCCATCGCCTTGAACAGGTCGCGCCGCATCAGCACGACCGCCGGCACGGCCGGCTTGTCAAGCAACACGCGGGCCGTCTCGAGCACGGCGCTGGCCAGCGCGGGCAGCGCAGCGATCAAGTGATCGGCATACAGCCGTCTGGCCTGCTGGGCGAGATGGCTGGACGCTGCGCCGGCGTTCATGTCGTGGTGCGAGTCAGGTCGGGCCTACTCTACACCACGGCACCCGCGTTCGGGTCGTTGGGGTCGCGGTCCTTGCCTCCTGCGCGGACCAAATCCTCGCGTTTGACGCCCAGCCACATGGCGATCGCCGCGGCCACGAAAACGGATGAATAAATACCGAACAGGATGCCGATGGTCAGCGCCACTGCGAAATAGTGCAGCGTCGGCCCGCCGAACAGCAGCATCGACAGCACCATCATCTGCGTCGAGCCGTGCGTGATGATGGTGCGGCTGATCGTGCTGGTGATGGCGTGATCGATGACCTCGCGCGTGTTCATCTTGCGGAATCTGCGGAAGGCCTCGCGGATGCGGTCGAAGATCACCACCGACTCGTTGACCGAGTAGCCCAGCACCGCCAGCACCGCGGCCAGCACGGCGAGCGAGAACTCCCACTGGAAGAAGGCAAAGAAGCCCAGGATGATGACCACGTCGTGCAGGTTGGCGACGATGGCGGCGACTGAGAACTTCCACTCGAAGCGAAACGCCAAGTACGCCATGATGCCGATCACCACGAAGGCCAACGCCTTCAGGCCGTCGGCATACAGCTCGGCGCCGACGGCAGGGCCTACAAACTCGGTTTTCGACAGGCGGATCGGCTCGGCGTCGTTGGCGCCGACGCAGGCCATGCGGCTCACTTGCTCGCCTTGCGGGGTGGTGTACTGACGAGCGACGAGCTGGCCCGCCTCGTCGCCGCACAGCCGCTCGAAGACCCGCGTGGCGACGTCGCTTTGCTTCACGTCGCCGCGGATCGGCAGGCGGATCAGCACGTCGCGCGAGGTGCCGAAGTTCTGCACCTGCACCTCGCCGAAGCCCAGCGCCTCGACGCTGGCGCGCACCTTGTTGATGTCGACCGCCTGCGTGTAGTCGACCTCCAACACCGTGCCCCCGGTGAATTCGATCGACAGGTGCAGCCCGCGCGTGACCAGAAAGAACACCGCGGCAGCGAAGGTGAGGAACGAGATGACGTTGAACACCAGCGCATGCCGCATGAACGGGATGTCGCGCCGGATGCGGAAGAACTCCATTGCGATGCCTCCGCCTCTAGCCTTGCTGCACGGGCGGCGTTGCGCCCTCTGGCCGCCAGACCTGGCCGATCGACACGCTCTTCAGCCGTTTCTGCCGGCCGTACCACAGGTTCACCAGGCCGCGCGAGAACAACACGGCCGAGAACATCGAGGTCAGGATGCCCAGGCAGTGCACGACCGCGAAACCTTTCACGGGGCCGGAGCCGAACGCCAGCAGGGCCAGACCGGCGATCAGAGTCGTCACGTTGGAGTCGAGGATGGTTGCCCAGGCCCGCTCGTAGCCGGTATTGATCGCTGCCTGCGGTGGCGCGCCGCCGCGCAGCTCTTCACGCACGCGCTCGTTGATCAGCACGTTGGCGTCGATCGCCATGCCCAGCGTCAGCGCGATGGCGGCAATGCCGGGCAAGGTGAGCGTGGCCTGCAGCATCGACAACACGGCCACCAGCAGCAGCAGGTTGAAGGCCAGCGCCAGCGTCGAGAACACGCCGAACAGCAGGTAGTACACGCACATGAAGGCGGCGATCGCCGCGAAGCCGTAGGTGACGCTGGCAAAGCCCTTGTCGATGTTCTCCTTGCCCAGGCTGGGGCCGATCGTGCGCTCCTCGATGATCTCCATTGGCGCAGCCAGGCCGCCGGCGCGCAGCAGCAGCGCCAGATCGTTGGCCGCCTCGGTGGTGCCCATGCCGGTGATCTGAAACTGGTTGCCAAACTCGCCCTGGATGCGCGCGACCGTCAGCACCTCACCCTTGTTCTTCTCGAACAGGATCGCGGCCATGAAGTTGCCGACGTTGGTGCGCGTCATCTCCAGCATGCGGCGCCCGCCCTTGCTGTCAAGCGTCACCGACACCGCGGGCTGGTTGTATTGGTCCGGACGCGGCTGCGCATCGGTCAGCATGTCGCCTGAGGCCACCACCTCGCGGTAGACGATCACCGGGGCACCGCGGCCGATGCCGAAGCGCTCGCGGCCGAATGGCACGGGCCCGCGGCCGTCGAGCGCGGCGCGCGCCTCCGGTGTCATGTCGGCCAGGCGGAACTCCAGGTTCGCGGTGCGGCCGATGATGTCCTTGGCCTTGGCGGTGTCCTGCACGCCGGGCAGTTGCACCACCACGCGGTCGCTGCCTTGTTGCTGGATCACCGGCTCGGCCACGCCCAGCTCGTTGACGCGGTTGTGCAGCGTGGTGATGTTCTGCTTCAGCGCCTGGTCCTGCACGCGACGCGCAGCCTCGGGGCGCAGCGTGCCGGTCAGCTTGACATCGCTGCCATCGGTGCCCTCGACCCACTGCAGGTCGGCCATCTGCTCGGCCAGCAGCGTTTGCGCCTGTGCCAGCATCGAGCGATCGCGAAAGCGGATGGTGATCGTTTCGCCGTCGCGCGCGATGCCGGCATGGCGCACGCCCTTGTCGCGCATCAGGCTGCGCAGGTCGCCGGCGTACGCCTCCGCCTTCTTTGACAGCGCCGCCTTCATGTCGACCTGCATCAGGAAGTGCACGCCGCCGCGCAGGTCCAGGCCCAGATACATCGGCAACGCATGCAACTTGGTCAGCCAGGCGGGCGAGCGCGAGAGCAGATTCAGCGCCACGATGTGGCTCGGGTCGCTGGGGTCGGGATTGAGCGCCTTGGCGATCGCATCCTTGGCCTTGATCTGCGTATCGGTGTCGCCAAACCGCGCCTTGGCCGAGTTGCCCTCGAACTGCACGAAGTCGGCCTGAATGCCCGCCGCACTCAGCGCCGATTGGATGCGCGGCACGATGCTGGCATCGAGCTTGAGCGTGGCTTTGCCGCTCGACACCTGCACAGCGGGCGCTTCGCCGAAGAAATTGGGCAGCGTATACAACAGCCCCACCGCCAGCGCGAAGGCCAGCAGCAGGTACTTCCACAGCGGATAGCGATTCATCGTCGCACGCGCCCAGCGCGGCCGCGCCGGCGTGTCACTTCAGCGTGCCCTTGGGCAGCACCTGCACGACTGCCGAGCGCTGCACCTGCAGTTCGACGCCGCTGGCCACTTCGATGTGGAGGTAGGTTTCGCCCATCTTGGACACCCGGCCCAGCATGCCGCCGGAGGTGACGACCTCGTCGCCCTTGGCGAGCGCCTCGACCATCGTCTTGTGCTCCTTCTGCCGCTTCATCTGCGGGCGGATCATGATGAAGTACAGCACCACGAACATCAGCACGATCGGCAGCAGGCTGAACAGACTCGACTCTGTGCCGCCACTGGCCGCGGGCGCCGTCTGCGCGAAGGCTTGCGAGATGAACACGGGTGGGTCCTTTGTTGTTCGGCGGCTCGGTGCGGAGCCTGCGCAAAGCGTTGAATTCTAAAGCCCGCGACGCCACGGGCATCCGGTGGCCAGGCCGCCTCAGAACAGCGCCATGCTGAGCTTGCGGCGGTACTGGTCGACCAGCGGGTCGCCGGGGGCCGCGGCCGACTTGCTGGCGACCTCCAGCGTGCCCTTGGCGGCTTCGGGCGTGGCGGCCTTGGGTGGCGGTTTGCTCATCAGATCGAGGATCGCGACGTAGGTTCTGCGCGCGAGTTGTTCGTTCCACTGCTTGTCGCGCATCACGATCTCCAGCAACTCGTCCATCGCGTCGGTGAAGCGTGCGGCGGCGAAGTGGCCCTGCGCGAGCTCGTAGCGGGCGTCGAAATCACGCCGGTTGGCCGCGATGGCGGCGCGCAGCGCGTCGACGTTGCGCAGCGTTGGCGCTTTCTCGCACGCCTGCAGCCACAGCGCGAGCGACGCGACGCGGCCATCGAGCGCAGCCTTGCCGGCGATGGGGTCCAACGCCATGCGTGCCTGCGGCACGCGTTTCAGCTCGAGCAGCAGCTTCACGTAGTCGCAGCGGGCCGCGTCGTTGCCGGGCGCTACCGCCACCGCCTGCTGCAACTTGGCCAGCGCAGCCTCGGGGTCGCCCTCGGCCTCCAGTGCCTCGGCCTCTTCGGCCTGCGCCTCGGCCTGCGCGTCCTCCTGGCTGGGCACGTGGCGATCGAGAAACTGGCGGATCTGCGCCTCGGGCTGCGCGCCGACGAAACCATCGACCGGCTGACCTTGGTCGAACAGCACGCAAAACGGGATGCTGCGCACACCGAAGGCCTGGCTCAATTGGCCCGCGATCTCGGGCTGCTCGTCGCTGTTGAGCTTGGCCAGCGTGAAGCGGCCCGCGTAGTCGCGTTCGAGCTTCTCGAGCACCGGGCTCAGCGATTTGCACGGGCCGCACCAGGGCGCCCAGATGTCCAGCAGCACCGGCGTGTGCGCCGACGCCTGGATCAGTTCGGTTTCGAAGTTCTGGATGGTGATGTCGATCATGGCGGCGAAAGAAAATGCGGGCGAAAGGTGAGCCGACGCGCTGCGGTCCGTCACGTGGGGTGCGGCCCCTACAATGCAAGCCCTTTTCAGTGCTGTTGCGAGAGACCGTGTCGTCCACAGATCCCCCCGTCGTCGGCGTGCTGATGGGCTCGTCCAGCGACTGGGAAACCCTGCAGCACGCGGCTGCGATTCTCGCCGAGTTCGGGGTGCCGCATGAGTGCCGGGTGGTTTCCGCGCACCGCATGCCCGATGACATGTTCGCGTATGCGGAAAGTGCCGCCGCGCGTGGCCTGAAGGCGCTGATCGCCGGTGCCGGCGGCGCCGCGCACCTGCCCGGCATGCTGGCGGCCAAGACCCTGGTGCCGGTGCTCGGCGTGCCGGTGGCAAGCCGCCATTTGCAGGGCGTGGATTCGCTGCACTCGATCGTGCAGATGCCCAAGGGCGTGCCGGTGGCCACCTTCGCCATCGGCGCGGCGGGCGCCGCCAACGCGGCGCTGTTTGCGGTGGCGATGCTCGCCAAC
Organism: Burkholderiales bacterium; assembly: GCA_044445225.1. Taxonomy (GTDB): domain Bacteria; phylum Pseudomonadota; class Gammaproteobacteria; order Burkholderiales; family Burkholderiaceae_C; genus JAEUPI01. The sequence goes on along the minus strand of JBIODO010000028.1, from coordinate 5,325 downwards.
CAGGACGCCGCCCTGCGCGGCCGCCTGGAGCAATACCGCGCCGCGCAGACCGCCGCCGCGCGGGCAATGACGCAGGAACTGAAGTGAGCGCGGGATCGGCGACGGCGCCGGGCGCCACGCTCGGCGTGCTGGGTGGCGGGCAGCTCGGGCGCATGTTCGTGCACGCCGCGCAGCGGCTGGGCTATCGCTGCGCGGTGCTCGACCCTGATGTCGACTCGCCGGCCGGACGCGTGGCCGAGCGCCATCTGTGCGCCGGCTACCTCGACGAGCAAGCGCTCGACGCGTTGGCGCGTGAAGCCGACGCCGTGACCACCGAATTCGAGAACATCCCGGCGCTGGCCCTGCACCGGCTGGCCGAGCGTGTGCCGGTGGCACCGGCACCCGCTGCGGTGGCCTTCTGCCAAGATCGTGCGCTCGAGAAGGCCTTGTTCCAGCGCTGCGGCGTGCCGTGCGCGCCGCATGCGGTGATCGACGGCGAGTCGTCGTTGAACGCGGTGTCCGATGCGCTGTTGCCGGGCATCTTGAAGACGGCGCAACTCGGTTATGACGGCAAGGGCCAGCATCGCGTCGACAACCGCGCCCAGCTCGCCAGCGCTTGGCGGCAACTCGGCTCGGTGCGCTGCGTGCTCGAGCGCCGGCTGGATCTGGCCTTCGAAATCAGCGTGGTGCTGGCGCGCGGCATCAGCGGCGACGCGCTGGTGAGTTATCCGCCGTTTCGCAATCTGCATCGTGACGGCATCCTGGCGGTCACGCATTGGCCGGCGCCGCGGGTCGATGGTGCGCTGGCGGGTGCGGCTGACGCAGCCGCACGCGCGATCGCGCAGGCGCTGGACTATGTCGGCGTGCTGTGCGTGGAGTTCTTTGTCGACCGTCACGGCGCGCTGTACGCCAACGAGATGGCACCGCGGCCGCACAACTCGGGCCATTGCACGATCGATGCCTGCGACGTGAGCCAGTTCGAGTGGCAGGTGCGCGCCTTGGCCGATCTGCCGCTGCCCGCACCCCGCGTGCACTCCGACGCCGTGATGCTCAACCTGTTGGGCGATCTGTGGCGCGACGGTATGGCGCCCGACTGGCGCGACGTGCTGGTGCTGCCTGGGGTGCACCTGCACCTGTACGGCAAGGCCCAGGCGCGGCCCGGGCGCAAGATGGGACACCTCACCTTGACCGCGGCCAGCGCAACCGCGGCCGATGCGGTGGCGCGCGAGGCCGCGCAGCGGCTCGGCCTGCCGGCTTGGTGACGGGGCGGGCCATGGGCATCGCGTCCGCATCGAGCGCCGAGGCGATCGAGCAAGCCGCGCAGGTGCTGGGCAACGGCGGCCTGGTCGCGGTGCCCACCGAAACGGTGTACGGTCTGGCCGCGCGCGCCGACGATGACGATGCGGTCGCGCAGATCTTCGCGATCAAGGGCCGGCCCGTCGAACACCCGCTCATCGTGCACGTGCTCGGCCGCGACGAGGCGCTCGCCTTCGCTGCCGGGCTGAGCGACGCGGCCGAGCGTTTGATCGCTGCCTTCTGGCCCGGCCCGGTGACGGTGGTCGTGCAGCGCGCGCCAGGCCGCGCCAGCGCGGCGGCGGCCGGCCTGCCGACGCTGGCGCTGCGCTGTCCGCGCCATCCGGTGGCGCGCGCGCTGCTCGCGCGCTGCGCGCAATCGGGCATCGCCGGCCTGGCGGCGCCCAGCGCAAACCGCTTCGGGCATGTGAGCCCAACCACGGCGGCGCACGTGAGCGACGAATTCGGCCCCGCGCTGATGGTGCTCGATGGCGGCGACTGCGAGGTCGGCATCGAGTCGGCGATCGTCGATTGTTCAGGCGCCGCACCCGTGCTGCTGCGCCCGGGCGTGGTCACGCGCGAACAACTGGAGCATGCGCTGGGCGTGTCGTTGCACGAACCCGACGAGCACAGCCCCGCGGCGCCGGGTACCCTGGAGAGTCACTATGCACCGCGCGCCACCGTGCGTTTGATGAGCAGCCAAGAGATGAAAGAGGCGCTGCAGGTGCTGCCGGCGACGATCCAGGGGCTGGCTGTATATTCGCGCACGGCGCCGCGGCGTCACCCGCTGGTGCAGGTGATGCCCGACGACCCTGGGGCGGTGGCGCGGGAATTGTTCGCGGTTCTGCGCGCGTTCGATGCCCGGGGCGTCAAGTTGATCTGGGTCGAGCAGCCGCCCGACACACCAGATTGGGAAGGCGTCAACGATCGCTTGCAACGTGCAGCCGCGCATTGAGGCGCGTCCGACGAAAATGGATTTCGCATGCAGATGGCCCGAGAAATGATGGTGTGGTGTCGCGGCCTGCGCGTGCTGCCGTGGCTGCTGCTGGCGTGGCTGGCCTCGTGCGGCGGTGGCACCACGCAGATCGAACCCTTCAAGCCGCGGCAGCTGATCTTCGTCGGCGACGAGACGGTCGGCTTGATACCCGACGGCAGGCGCTATGGCATCAACGTGCTGAACGCAGACAACGTCTTCGACTGCGGGCAGTTCCCGATCTGGTCGCAGCAATTGGCGAACAGCTTCGGCTTTGCGACGGACTATTGCAATGCCCCGGGCGCACCCGGCGTCACGCGCGCCGTGGCCCACGCCAAGGTGGCCGATCTCGAAGCCCAGATCTCCGCACAGATCGCCGCCACCGGCGTGACATCGAAGGATTTGTACGTCGTGATGATCGGCATGAACGACATCATCGAGCTGTACGAGACCTACGTCGGCGATCGCAGTTGCATCACTGCGGACAGCAATCCGCCTCCGAACACGCTGATGAGCGAGTTGTCGGCGCGCGGGCACCAGGTGGCGCTGCAGGTCAGCCGCGTCCTGGCCCTCGGGGGGCGCGCGATCGTCTCTACCGTGCACGACCTCGGCTACACGCCGTATGCGCTGAACATAAACGGCGTGAACCCTGGCCAGACGACGCTGCTGTCGTGCATGACGTCGGTGTTCAACGCGCGCGTGCGGGTCGACATCAAGCCGTTGGACGGCCGGTTTTGGGGCCTCGTTCTGGCCGACGATGCGACGGTGGCGATCTTCAACAACCCGCCCTCCGGGACCAACGTGACCCAGGCAGCGTGCGCGGTCGCGCTGCCTGACTGCACGACGGCCACGTTGGTGCCGGGCGCGACCACCGCCTACCTGTGGGCCGACGATCGGCACTTCGGACCCGTGATGCACGATCAGCTTGCCAGCCAGGCCATCACGCGCGCTCACAACAATCCGTTCTAGCTGCGCGCGCATCGAGGCGTCGCCGCCGCATCGGTCCACCCCATCTGCCGTCCATGTCAGCCCGCCTGCTCGCGCTCGACAGCTCGACGGAAACGCTGGCGGTCGCAGTGGCCGGCGGCGAGCGTGAATGGCTGCAAGCGGTGCCCGGCGGCGCTCTGGCGTCCTCGCGCATCATCGGGCTGGCGCTCGAGGGCCTGGCCGCCTGCGGTCTGCGCGTGGGCGACCTCGATGCGGTGGCGTTCGCAGCCGGGCCCGGTGCGTTCACCGGACTGCGCTGCGCCTGCGCGGTCGCGCAAGGCTTGGCGTTCGCGGTGGCCAAGCCGGTGCTGGCCATCGACAGCCTGATGATCGTCGCCGAGGCCGCACGCGCGCAGCGCGGCTTCTCCGAGGACGACATCTGGGTGGCGATGGATGCGCGAATGGACGAAGCCTATGCCGGGCACTATCGGTTGCAGGCGGCTCGCTGGCGGGTGCTGGCCGCACCGGCGCTGTACACGCTGCCCGCGCTGGCGGCGCGCTGGAGCGCGATGCCACCGCGTGCGGTGGCCGGCAATGCCGTGTCGGCGTTCGGCGAGCGCTTGCCCACCCACGGTGCGCTGGCGCTGCCTGCGGCGGCCGACCGTGCCGGCGCTCTGCTGGCGCTGGCCCGACAAGCCCACGCCGACGGGGCGATGATCGAGCCGACGCAGGCGTCACCGCTGTACCTGCGCGACAAGGTGGCGCTCACCACCGACGAACGCGACGCCGCGCGCCGCGCCGCCTTGTCGCCGTCGCGGTTGGCATGAGTGCGCTGTGATGAGCGAGGGCCGAGCCCGCTTCGTGCCGTTGACACTCGCCGATGTCGAGATGCTGTTGGCCATCGAATCGTCGGCCTATGAGTTTCCGTGGAGCCGCGGCAACTTCATCGACTCGCTGAACGCTGGCTATCTGGCGCGCAAGCGCGTCGATGCGGGTGGTGCGTGGTTCGGCTATTTCATCGCCATGCCGGGCGTGCAGGAGCTGCATCTGCTGAACCTCACGGTGACACCGCAGCACCAGCGACACGGCCATGCGCGGGCCATGCTCGACCGCCTGGTCAACGAAGGCGGCGCGTTGGGCGCGCAGCGCATCTGGCTCGAAGTGCGCGCCAGCAACGAGCGTGCGCAGCAGATCTATCGGCGCTACGGTTTTCGCGAAGTCGGACTGCGCCGTGGCTACTATCCGGCCGGCGCGCTGGCGCGCGAGAATGCGCTCGTGATGAGCCTCGAACTGGTTGCCGCCGAGGGCGCGCCCGCGGTGCACGGCGATGCGCTGGACTGAACGGCAGCGCGCCATGTTGGGCGCGATGGGCATCACGCTGTGGGCGCCGACCGGACCTGAAGCCGCCGCTGCTGCGTCCGCGTCAACGGTCGCCGAGCCGCCGGCACGGCCGCGTGCGGCCGCTCCGCAGCGCCCACCCGCGACTTCGGGCACCGTCTCGGTCGACCCTGACATCGCGACGCTCGACTGGGCTGCGCTGCGTGAGCGGGTGGCTGCGTGTCGCGCCTGCCGCCTGTGCGAGAGCCGCACGCAGACGGTGTTCGGTGTCGGCCATCCGCAGGCGCATTGCATGATCGTCGGCGAGGCGCCCGGCGAGAATGAGGATCTTCAAGGCGAGCCGTTCGTCGGCGCGGCCGGCCAGTTGCTCGATCGCATGCTGCCGGCGATCGGGCTCACGCGTGGCCAGGCGAGCGCGGCGCAGCAGGTCTACATTGCCAACACGCTGAAGTGCCGGCCGCCGCGCAATCGCAACCCGGAGCCCGACGAACTGGCACGCTGCAGCGCCTACCTGCAGCGCCAGATCGAACTCGTGCAGCCGCGCGTGCTGCTGGCGATGGGGCGCTTTGCTGTGCAGACGCTGCTCGACAGTTCCGAGCCGATCGGGCGGTTGCGCGGACGCGTGCATCGCTGGCGCGATGTGCCGGTGGTCGTGACCTACCATCCCGCCTACTTGCTGCGCAATCCTGCAGACAAAGCGCGCGCGTGGGCCGATCTGTGCCTGGCAGCAGCGCAACTGTCCACTTGAGCCCGATATCATCCGAGCGCCACGGCGCCACCGACGAAGTGCCGCCAATCCGGGAGACGAGCGCCAT
>JBIODO010000027.1:0-18996 GCA_044445225.1 Burkholderiales bacterium | reverse complement strand
TTGTGGCAGTCGGCGCACTTGGCGCTCGCGTGCTTGTCCTTCAGCGCAAAGCGCGTCTTGTCGTGGTCGAACTTCGCCTTTTCCTTCCAGTCGTTCTCCGTGTGGCAGTCGGCGCACTTGGTGCCGAGCGAGCCCTTGTGCACGTCGTCTCTCTTGTGGCAGGCGTTGCAGTCCGATGCGGCTTGCCAGTACTTCTTGCTCGGCTCGTGGCACTTGTCGCACTCGACGCGGCCGTGCTTGCCGCGCAGCACGAAGTCGGTCTGCGTGTGGTCGAACCGGGCCTTGTCGAAGACGACGATGCGCGCGTTGCGGCCTTTGTGGTCGGTGTGGCAGCTGCGGCAGGGCTGCGCTTGCTGCCGTCCGTGGAAGCCGGTGCGCTCACGCATGTCCTGCCCCACTTCCTTGTGGCAGTCCGCGCACAGGCGGTCTTGCGCTGCGCGCTCGAAACGCACATGGCACTTGGAGCAGTCTTCCTCCCACTTCGCATGGGCCTGCACCAAGTCGCCCGGCCGCAGCACCGACTCGATGTTCTGCGCCAGTGCCTGCGACGCAGCGAAACCCTGCAGCAACAGGCAGGCCAGCAGCCAGCGGATCAGCGCAAGCGGGCACGAGACGATCCATGGCGTTGATCCGCTGTTCAAGGTCAGTACGCGTGCACGGCGACCACGTGCACGACCGCGCTGATCACCAACAGGTAGACGAACGGCAGGTGGGCCACGTGCCACAGCGCGAACACCCGTTCGTAGGCGCTGTACTGCGCCACGCGCACGACGGCATGCAGGTACTGATCGACCAGCCGGCGTGCCCGCCGTTTGCGGCGGCTCAATTCGCTGGCGCTCCAGCCGTGCTTGGCGGCCAACTCGTGCAGAGGCGCGCGCAATTCACGCACGCACTGCGCGTAGGTCAGCCACTGCTGAACCGGCAGCACCGTCACCTGCCGCAGATGGGTCGCCCAGGTGCCTTGCGCGCGCAACTCGCGCTCCTCGAAGGCCAGCAGGCGTGCTTCGACAGGTTGGCAGAAGTGCAACCGCGAGCGAGCCGTGTCTTCGACCAGGCCGGCACGGTCGCGCAGGTCGCGCAATGAAGTCCGCTCACCATCGAGCCCGCGGTGGATGCGCACGTAGATGAAGCGGCCGACCACACCGCTGGCCACGACGACGCACATGCTGATGAGTGCGACGCCCGCGTTGAGCGAACCGATGCGGAACTGCGAATGAACCAGGATCAGCCAGGGACCGCCAATGCCCAGAGCAAGATGCACCCAGAACCAGACCTTGACCTTGCCCCAGCCCTGCATGAAGCGCAGGTACTTGCGCATCGGATAGACGAACAGCGCCAGCATCAATGAACCGCCCGCCACGCCGAGCCAATAGCCGGTGTCGTCGTTGGGCTTGAAGAGCCGCCATTGGCTGATCTGCCAAGCCGCTGCGACCATTGCCGCCAGCAGCAGGTACAGCAGCAGGTCGCCGCGAGCGGCTGCACCGCCGGCGGCCTTGCGAGGCGGTATCGTCGCGTCGAGTTGCGGCTCGGCGATCGATGCGGGATCGATCGCGTGGTGGCGATCTGCGACGGCCGGCGGGCTAGCGTCCGGGTCCGGCCGACGGGCTGGCGGGCGCCGCCGCCGCGGATAGACGGTCTGCTCCAACGGCGCGGCGTCGACGTCGGATGGGGCCAGGGACGGGGTGTTCATCGGTTGGGTGCGGCGGCGGTGAACAGCCCGGGTTCGGCGGCCCTGGGGCTCCCTCTCGAGCTGGGCTTCTTCATATATGTGAACAAATACCTTTTTCCCATCCCCATTGTGTGCGACCCCCGGCGCACTGTTCGTGAACAAACGTTGCCCGCGTGGACGCCGCGAACGCGCCACGCCAGCACCTCGGCGCAGCATGCGAGGTTCAGACCCTTGCCCCGGTATTCACCTGCGACAAGCGCATCAAATCCCGCGAGCGTTTCGCGCGCCCATGCAGCGGCGGCCGCGGCCTTCGCGCTGCACGCACATCTACATCCGGTTGCGACCTTTGTGCGGCTGCGATGACCGCACGTGGCGCCCCAACACGCGTGCCGCGCAGCGCCTCAGCCCGGCTTCGGATGCGGAGCGTCTCGCAGCGCGCCCTCGGCGCGGTCAGCCGACTGGCCCCTCGTGCCCGGCGAACAGCCGCTGCAAATCAGCCGAGCTGCGGCGGCCCAACGACGCGCCGTGGCTCGCGATCCAGTCGAGCGTGCGTTGCCGCCCGGCGTCGCGCAGGCGTTCCAGCAGCGGCTGGTGGGCGATGAGCTTGCTGTCGCTGGGCAGCGCAGCCAGCTGATCATTGCCGTCGATCACGTGCCAGTGCGTGCGCTGCACGCGGCGCTCGAATGCACCGCGCAACCAGCTCGCGCCCGACAGCGCAGCGGCCTCGGCGATCCACTGCATCTCGCGCAGGTAGGTGGCGGTGAACGCGATCTCCATCGTTCGTGCGCGGATCTCGTCGACGCCATGCGGCGTGGTGCCCAGGCGCCACGGGCTGAGCACCACCACCACCAGATCGTCGATGCCCGGCTCGGCCAGCAGCGGCAGCACCGGAGGGTTGGCGCTGAAGCCACCGTCCCAGTACGGCTGTCCATCGATCGTCACGGCGGGCTGCAGTGTCGGCAGGCAGGCCGATGCCATCAGCACGTCGATCGAGAGCTCCGGGTTGCGAAACACGCGCAGCCGGCCCGTGTTGGCATGCGTGGCGGCGATGCACAACGCGATGTCTCGCTGCTGCGCAAGGCGCTCGAAGTCGACGCTGCGCGACAGCAGATCGCGCAACGGATCGAGCCGCAGCGGATTGGCGTGCGCGGGCGACAACCATTGCGTCCACTGCAGCATCCAGCGCCCGGTGGCCGACAACGAGTCGCCACCGCTGCCCAGCATCTTCATCGCGTCCCAGGGCAGCGTGCGGCCCAGGTCCTGCCAGAACGCGGCCAGCGCGGCACGGGCGCCATCGCGGCCCCCTTCGAGCAGGCCGTGCGCCAGCAGCACCGCGTTCATCGCCCCTGCGCTGGTGCCGCTGATCGCGACGATCGGGTTGGCGGTGTGCTCGAGCAGCGCGTCGAGCACGCCCCAGGTGAACGCACCGTGTGCGCCGCCGCCTTGCAGCGCCAGCGCCACGCGGGCACGCGATGGACGAGAGCGCCATGGCCACATGAGAATGGCACGCGCTTCAGCGCGCGTCGCAGCGCTCGCCGGCCATCGCGATGATGCGACCGTCGCGCTGTTCGATCCACGCGCGTGCGCGCAGGCGCACCGCCTTGGCCGTCGCGGGCCATCGCAGCGCCTGCAGCCGCTGCCAGGGTTTGCCGCTGCGCAGCTCAGCGGGTTCGAACGGGCCGGCGAGCGTGCGCACGAGCTGGCGCGGCGCGATCGTGCCGTCGGTGCCAGCATCCACCGACTCGACCAGCGCGATCCACGCCGTCGCGCCCGATGGTGCGCGGCCGGCACCGTCGAGCTGCACCGCGAAATAACCGCTCCACGCGGGGCCCGATGCCACGCGCAGGTGCAACCCATTCCCTGCGCGTGCGCCCGAGCGTTGCGCCGTGGTGCGGCCGTTCGCCGGCTCGGTGCCCAATGCACGCCGCGAGCGAGCCGCCGCCTCGACGGGCGCGGCCGGCGACAGCGGTGCGTCGTCACCCTTTGCGCTGGGCACGATCCAATCGAGTAGCCAGTCGTCGGCGCCGGGCGGCGGCACGGCGGCATCGGTCCAGCACGTTTCGCACTCTGCGCTGATGAAGCGCTCGAGCACCGCGGCGTTGCTGCGCGGGCAGGGCGGCGACGCCGTATTCGCCGCATCATCGTCGGCTGCCAACGCCAGGCCGCCGAGCGCGGCGACAGCGACTCCTAGAATCCATGGATGCATCCCATCGATTCTGGAGGCAAAACCCTCGCCGACGCCGACGCTGCGACTTCGCCGCTGCTGGCCAACCTCAATCCCGAGCAACTGGCCGCGGTGACGCTGCCCGCGCAGCCGGCGCTGATCCTGGCCGGCGCCGGTTCGGGCAAGACACGCGTGTTGACCACGCGCATCGCGTGGCTGCTGTCCACCGGACAGGTGTCGCCCGGCGGCGTGTTGGCGGTGACGTTCACCAACAAGGCGGCCAAGGAGATGCTGACGCGGCTGACCGCGATGCTGCCGATCAACGTGCGCGGCATGTGGATCGGCACCTTCCACGGTCTGTGCAACCGCTTCCTGCGTGCGCACTGGAAGCTGGCGGCGCTGCCGCAGTCGTTCCAGATCCTCGACAGCGCCGATCAGGTGTCGGCGGTCAAGCGCGTGATCAAGGCGATGAACCTCGATGAAGAACGCTTCGTGCCCAAGCAGGTGAGCTGGTTCATCGCCGGCAACAAGGAAGAAGGTCTGCGTCCGCGCGACGTCGAGGCGCACGACCCGCAGTCGCGCAAGATGGTGGAGATCTACCAGGCCTATGAAGACCAGTGCCAGCGCGAGGGCGTGGTTGACTTTGCCGAGTTGATGCTGCGTAGCTACGAACTGCTGCGCGACCACGATCCGCTGCGCGAGCACTACCAGCGGCGCTTCGCGCACGTGCTGGTCGACGAGTTCCAGGACACCAACCGCCTGCAGTACCGTTGGCTGCAGATGTTTGCGCCACCTGGAGGCGGAGCCGACCCGCAGCGGCCGCAAGGCGTGTTCGCGGTCGGCGACGACGACCAGAGCATCTATGCATTCCGCGGCGCGCAGGTCGGCAACATGGCGCTGTTCGAGCGCGAGTACGGCGTGCGCGAGGTGATCAAGCTGGAGCGCAACTACCGCTCGTTCGGCAACATCCTCGACACCGCCAACGCGCTGATCGCGCACAACGCCCACCGGCTGGGCAAGAACCTGCGCACCGAGGCCGGCCCCGGCGAGCCGGTGCGGGTGACCGAGGCCAACAGCGACTATGCCGAGGCGCAGTGGCTGCTCGAGGAATTGCAGCAACTGCAGCGCAGCGGCACGCCACGCAGCGAACTCGCGTTGCTCTACCGCAGCAATGCACAAAGCCGCGTGCTGGAAAGCGCGTTGTTCAACGCCGGCATGCCGTACCGCGTGTACGGGGGCTTGCGCTTTTTCGAGCGCGCCGAGGTGAAGAACGCGCTGGCCTACCTGCGCCTGATCGAGAACCCCAACGACGACACCTCATACCTGCGGGTGGTCAACTTTCCGGCGCGCGGCATCGGCGCGCGCAGCATCGAGCAGCTGCAGGACGCGGCCCGCGTCAGCGCGCGCAGCCTGTACCAGAGCGCCGGTGCGCTCACCGGCAAGTCGGGCGCCAACCTGCGCGCCTTCAATGCGATGGTCGATGCCATGCGTGAGGCCACGCGCGGCTCGACGCTGCGCGAAATCATCGAGCACGTGCTGCACACGACGGGGCTGATCGACTTCTACCGTACCGAGAAGGAAGGCGCCGACCGCATCGAGAACCTGGAAGAACTGGTCAACGCGGCCGAGGCCTTCGTGACGCAAGAAGGTTTTGGCAAGGATGCGGTGGCGCTGCCGGTGGACGAAACCGCGGGCGCGATCGCCGCCGGCGTGCCGCAGGCGGTGGCCGCGGTCGACGTCACACCGGATGCAGAGACCGGCGAAATCGTCTCGCCGCTGGCGGCGTTTCTCACCCACGCGGCGCTCGAGGCCGGCGACAACCAGGCGCAGGCAGGGCAAGACGCGGTGCAGCTGATGACCGTGCACTCGGCCAAGGGGTTGGAGTTCGACTGCGTGTTCATCACCGGCCTGGAGGAGGGCCTGTTCCCGCACGAGAATTCGATGTCCGACGTCGATGGGCTCGAGGAAGAACGCCGCCTGATGTACGTGGCGATCACCCGCGCGAGAAAGCGCCTGTACCTGTCGTTCAGCCAGACTCGCATGCTGCACGGCCAGACGCGCTATCACGTGAAGAGCCGCTTCCTCGACGAGTTGCCCGAGGGCGCGCTGAAGTGGCTGACGCCGCGCAACCAGGGCTTCGGCTCGGGCTATGCGCGCGAGTACCAGCAGGCGTGGGCGCGTGGCAGCGGCCTGGGCTCGGTGATCGGAGTCGGCCGCATCGAATCCACCGCGCCGTCGATCGAGCTGCGCCGCTCGGTCGCGGCAACGCCGAGCGGCCCGGCGCTGCGCATCGGCCAGAGCGTGTTCCACAACAAGTTCGGCGAGGGCGTGATCGTCACGCTCGAGGGCCAGGGAGACGATGCGCGAGCACAGGTAAATTTCGGCCGCCATGGCGCCAAGTGGCTGGCGCTCACGGTGGCCAAGCTGACGCCGATCACCTGACTCAGGGGCGCGGCAAGCTGGCTGGTTCGGCCGGAGGCGATGATGACCCCGGCGCGTCGTCATCCGGACTGCCGAAGTTGTCGACGAAGCTGAACCACAGCGACACGTAGAACGCGCTCGACAGCGCGAGCACGAGCGCGGGCACCAGCCAGGTGATCAGCGAGGGCGCGCCGAACGTGCCGGCCAGCAGGCCCACCACCAGGCTCATGGCCATCGACGCCAGCAGCCACGCCAGCGAGTACACGAAGTAGGCCGACTTGGCGCGCCACATGCCGAGCGTGCTGGAGAACAGGGCTTGCCACAGGCCCTGGCCGCCCCACCACACCAGCGCCGGCGCGTGCCAGAACGGAATCGACAGCAGCGTGGCCAGCAAGCCGAAACTCAGCGTGCCTTGCATCAGGCGCGGGTCGGCCGCGGCTTGCGCGGCCTCGGTGCTCGAAGGACCTTGCTTGGACATCGCTTCGCGCAAGGCGTCCATCGCGTCGCCATAGACCCAGCCGACCCACCACACCACCACGAGCGCGCCGACGCCGTACAGCGCACACAGCAGCAGCAAGCTGCGGCGCCGCCTGGCATCGCCCAGCAGCGGCTCGACAAACTGGCCCGGGTGCGCAAGTCCGCCGCGCAGCACCGATCGCGATGCGACCATGAACCCCAGAGACAACAGCGGCAGGCTCGCCAGCGCGGCCAGGCCGATCACCGGCAGCACCGACCACAACCCGGTCGCTAGCAGGAACAACAGCAACATCGCGCTGAAGGCGACCGGCCGACGCAGGTACAGGCGCACGCCGTCGCGCGCCCAGGTCCAGCCTTGGCGCGCGGCGACGGCTTGCAGCTTCAGTCCCATGGTCAGTGCGGCGCTGGGCCGTCCCACGCCGGACTGCGTTCCTGGTGGGGGCAGTGCCACAGCGAAGCGACAAGCGTGGGGGTCAACATTGTTTATCGAAGAGGATGCCAAGGCTGCGCCACGCGCTCGCGCAGCAGGCGCTCGAAATGCCGCGGATCCTTCGGCTGCAGCAGCGCCGCCTCGCGCGGCAGGTGGCTGTCGGCCAGGCGCGACAGCCAGAAGCGCAGTGCCGCGGCGCGCAGCAGCGCGGGGAACAACCGGTGCTCGGCGGCCGACAGCGCGCGGTGCGCGCCGTAAGCGCCGAGCAGCGCCGCGGCGCGGGCATCATCGATGCGGCCGCCGTCGCCGGTGAGGCACCAGTCGTTGACGCACACCGCGAGGTCGAACAGCAGCGTGTCGACGCCGGCGAAGTAGAAGTCCACGCAGCCGCTGAGGTGCTCGTGGTTGTCACCATCGAACAGCACGTTGTCGCGAAAGAGGTCTGCGTGCACGGCCGCGCGCGGCAGGCCGGCGTAGGCCGCCGATGCGGCGAGCTGCTGCTGGAAGGCCATCTCGTCGTCGAGCAGTTGCGCGGCGTCGGCGTCGAGAAACGGCCGCACGCGCGGCGCGGTGGCCTGCCACCACGCGAGGCCGCGCAGGTTGGGTTGGGCCAGCGAAAAATCCGCTGCCGCCGCGTGCAGCCCGGCCAGCACGCGGCCCAGCTCGGCGCAGTTTGCTTGCGCGGGCGCGTCAACGTGCCGCCCCGGCAGCCGCGTGCACAGCGCCGCCGGCTTGCCGCGCAGGCTGTGCACCAATTCGCCGGCGTCATCGGCCCGCGGCTCGGGCACCGGCAACGCGCGCCGCGCCAGGTGCTGCATCAGGCGCAGGTAAAAAGGCAGCTGCTCGCTCGACAGCCGCTCGAACACCGTGAGCACCCACGGGCCAGCGCTGGTGGTGACGAAGTAGTTGGTGTTCTCGATGCCGGCCCCGATGGGCACCAGCTCGATCAGCTCACCGGCGTGCAGGCGCGCGACGAATGCCTCGACCTCGTGGCTCGTCAACTCGGTGAAGACCGCCATGCGCGGGTCAGGACCTGACGGGGTTCAGAACGAGAACACCTGCCACACGCGCTGACCGCTGATCCCCTTGGATTGCTGCGACGGGTCGCGGCCCTCGGGAGGCACGATCTGATAGGGCTGCACGCCCGACGCTTTGGGCGACACGGTGATGCGTTGCAGCTGCCCGCGCACGCGCAACTCTTCGATTCGCACGTGGTCGTCCTCGATCACGGTTTGCTTGACCGCGGGCTCGGAGCGCGACGGCACCTGCGCGGCGGCGCTGCAAGCAATCGCCGCGAGACCCAGCCACACGACGCGGGATGTCATGCCGGCGATTCTACGGCGCGGGCCGATCTCTCGTGGGCCGCAAAATGGCGCGCATGACCGATCACACGCTTGTCCTGGTCGACGGCTCGAGCTACCTCTATCGCGCCTATCACGCGCTGCCCGACCTGCGCGCGCCCGATGGCTTTCCCACCGGCGCGGTGCACGGCATGGTGGGCATGATGCGCTGGCTGCGCGAGCGCTATCCGGCCGAGCATGCGGCCTGCGTGTTCGACGCCAAGGGCAAGACCTTTCGCGACGATTGGTATCCGCAGTACAAGGCCACGCGCACGCCGATGCCCGACGACCTGGTGCGCCAGATCGAGCCGATCCACCAGGTGGTGCGGCTGCTCGGCTGGCCGGTGATCGAGGTGCCGGGCATCGAGGCCGACGATGCCATCGGCACGCTGGCGCGCGTGGCGGCGGCATCGGGCCACCGCGTGATCATCTCCACTGGCGACAAGGACCTGGCGCAACTGGTGACGCCCGAGGTGACGCTGATCAACACGATGGCCAAGCCGCCGGAGCTGCTCGACGTGGCCGGCGTGCTGGCCAAGTTCGGCGTGCCGCCCCAGCGCATCATCGATTACCTCACGTTGATCGGCGATTCGGTCGACAACGTGCCCGGCGTCGAGAAGGTGGGCCCGAAGACGGCAGCCAAGTGGATCGCCGACTACGGCTCGCTCGAAGGCGTGGTCGCGGCCGCCGATTCGATCAAGGGCGTGGTCGGCGAGAACCTGCGCAAGGTGCTCGACTGGCTGCCGCAGGGGCGGCGCCTGATCACGGTGGACACTGCGTGCGACCTGTCGGGCCATGTGGCTGGCTGGCCTGCGCTCGACGCGCTGGCGCTGCGCGAGGTTGATCGGCAAGGGTTGCTCGAGTTCTACCAGCGCCTGGGCTTCAAGCTGTGGCGCAAGGAGTTGGAAAGCGAACTCGGCGCCACCGTGGCAGCGCCGGCCGCGCCGTCGGCCCATCCGATGAGCGCCATGGCGCCGTCAACAGCGGCGCCCGTGCCGCTGGCCCACCACTACGACACGATCGTGACGCGCGAGCAGCTCGACGTGTGGATTGAACGGTTGCGCGCGGCGCCGCTGGCCGCACTCGACACCGAGACCGATTCGCTCGATCCGCTGCGCGCACGCATCGTCGGCATCTCGTTCGCGGTGCAACCGGGCGAGGGCGCGTACGTGCCGGTGGCGCACAACTATCCCGGCGCACCCGATCAGCTCGCGCTCGACGACGTGCTCGCTTCGCTGAAGCCATGGCTTGAGGACGAGGGCGGCGGCAAAGTGGGGCAGAACACCAAGTACGACGCCCATGTGTTTGCCAACCACGGCATCACCGTGCGCGGCTGGCGCCACGACACGCTGCTGGAGAGCTATGTGCTCGAGGCGCACAAGCTGCACAGCCTGGAAAGCCTCGCCGAGCGGCACCTCGGCCGCAAGGGGCTGACCTTCGAAGAGGTGTGCGGCAAGGGCGCCAACCAGATCGCCTTCTCGCAGGTCGACATCGAGCGCGCGGCCCGCTACTCCGGTGAAGACAGCGAGATGGCGCTGCAGGTGCATCAGACGTTGTATCCGCGGTTGCAGCAAGAGCCCGGGCTGCTGTCGGTGTACGAGCGCATCGAGATGCCGGTGAGCGCCGTGCTCACGCGCATGGAACGCCACGGCGTGCTGATCGACGCTGCGCTGCTGGGCCAGCAAAGCCGCGAACTGGCTGAGCGCATGGTGGCGCTGGAGCGCGAGGCGCATGCGCTGGCGGGGCAACCGTTCAACCTGGGCAGCCCCAAGCAGATCGGCGACGTGCTGTTCGTCAAGCTAGTTCTGCCAGTCAAGCGCAAGACCGCCAGCGGCGCACCGTCCACCGACGAAGACGTGTTGCAGGAGCTCGCCGCCGACTATCCGCTGCCGGCCAAGATCCTGGAGCACCGCGCCTTCAGCAAGCTCAAGGGCACCTACACCGACAAGCTGCCGTTGATGGTCAACCCCGACACCGGCCGCGTGCACACGACGTATGCGCAAGCGGTGGCGGTGACCGGACGGCTGTCGAGCAATGACCCGAACCTGCAGAACATTCCGATCCGCACACCCGAGGGCCGGCGCGTGCGCGAGGCCTTCATCGCGCCGCCGGGCCACCACATCGTCAGCGCCGACTACTCGCAGATCGAGCTGCGCATCATGGCGCACGTCAGCGGCGACGCCGGCCTGCGGCGCGCTTTCGGCGAAGGCATGGACGTGCATCGCGCCACCGCCAGCGAGGTGTTCTCGGTGGCGCCCGACCAGGTGAGCGCCGAGCAGCGCCGCTACGCCAAGACCATCAACTTCGGCCTCATCTACGGCATGGGCGCGTTCGGCCTGGCGCAGAACCTCGGCATCGAGCGCAGCGCCGCCATCGCTTACATCGAGCGCTACTTCCAGCGTTTCGCCGGCGTCAAGCGCTACATGGATGAGACCAAGGCGCGTGCCGCTCAAGTCGGCTATGTCGAAACGATGTTCGGCCGCCGCATCGAGCTGCCCGATATCCGCGGCGGCAACGGCCCCCGCCGCGCTGGCGCCGAACGTCAGGCGATCAACGCGCCGATGCAGGGCACCGCGGCCGACCTGATCAAGCTCGCGATGCTGGCCGTGCAAGCGGCGCTCGACACGCAGCGTAAACGCACGACGATGGTGATGCAGGTGCACGACGAGCTGGTGTTCGAGGTGCCCGACGACGAGCTCGAATGGGCCAAGACCGAAGTGCCGCGATTGATGTCGGGCGTGGCGCAGTTGTCGGTGCCACTGCTGGCCGAGGTGGGCGTGGGCGCGAACTGGGATGAGGCGCATTGAGTGATGGCCAGGCCGATCCCAACTCCCTAGAATCGCGCGCTTACCACGATGCGCGTCGACAGGAGACTCCGATGATCGAACAGGACGTCGACAGCCTGACCCCGAGCCGCGACTTCAGCCGGCGCGACTTCGTGCGCACCTCGGTGGGCAGCGGCTTTGCAGCCGCCGTGCTGCCGGTGGTCGCGCAGACGACGATCAAGACCGACACCAACGGCTTGATCGCTGGCGAAGTGACGATACCGGTGGGCGACTTCAAGATGCCGGCGTATCGCGCTGCGCCTGCGGGCAAGGCCAATGCGCCGGTGGTGCTGGTGGTCAGCGAGATCTTCGGCGTGCACGAGCACATCGCCGACGTGGCGCGGCGCTTTGCGAAGGCGGGTTACTTCGCGGTCGCGCCGGAGTTGTTCGTTCGTCAAGGCGATGCGGGCTCGTATGGCGAGATCTCCAAGCTGATTGCCGAAGTGGTGTCGAAGGTGCCCGATGCGCAGGTGATGGGCGACCTCGATGCGACCACCGCGTGGGCCAAGGGGCAAGGCGCCGACACCGGCAAGCTCGCGGTCACGGGTTTCTGCTGGGGCGGCCGCATCACGTGGCTGTACGACGCGCACAACCCGGCAATCAAGGCCGGTGTCGCGTGGTACGGGCGACTGGTGGGCACGAGCAATCCGCTGCAGCCAACCAACCCGGTTGAACTCACGGGCAAGATCAACGGCCCGGTGCTCGGGCTCTACGGTGGCGCCGACAGTGGCATCCCGCTCGACACCGTCGAGAAGATGAAGGCGACACTGGCCGGCGGCAGCGCTGCGGCCAAGAAGAGCGAGTTCGTCGTCTACCCGGAGGCGCCTCACGCGTTCAATGCCGACTACCGGCCGAGCTACCGCAAGGAGGCGGCCGAGGACGGCTGGAAACGCTGCCTGGCTTGGTTCAAGGCCAACGGCGTGGCCTGACGTCTTTGCCACAATGGCCGCCCGCGCACCGCGCCTTCGGGCGCGGTGTTCGCTTGTGGCCTCGAACAACGAAAACATCGAACGATGACCTTGCTCTACATCGTGCTGGCCACGCTGGCTGGCGGCGTGCTGTCGGTGCTGACCGCGGCGCTGCTCACGGTGCAGGTGCTGGGCCGCCTGGTCAGGGACCTGGTCAGCCTGTCGGCCGGCGTGTTGCTCGGCACGGCGCTGTTGCATGTGTTGCCCGAGGCGTTCGAGAGCGGCGCCGGCGCGCACGGGCTGTTCCTGACGCTGCTGCTCGGCCTGCTGTTCTTCTTCCTGCTCGAGAAGGCCGATTTGTACCGGCACGGCCACCACCACGAGGGCGATGGTCACGAGCACCATCGCCACTACGACGAGGAGCAGGCCGGTCGCGGCGGCTGGGCGGTGCTGGTGGGCGACAGCATCCACAACTTCTGCGATGGCGTGATCATCGCGGCGGCGTTTCTTGCCGACGAGCGGCTGGGCTGGATGACGGCGCTTGCGATCGTGGCGCACGAGATCCCGCAGGAGGTCGGCGACTACATCGTGCTGCTCAACGCCGGCTTCACGCGCGCTCGGGCGTTGCTGTTCAATGCCCTGTCAGGCCTGGCGGCGGTGGTCGGCGGCGTGCTCGGCTACCTGGTGGTCGAGCCATGGCGAGAGGTGTTTCCCTATCTGCTGGTGGTGGCCGCCAGCAGCTTCGTCTACATCGCGGTGGCCGATCTGCTGCCGCAATTGCAGCGGCGGCTGCGCTTGCGCGACACATTGGCTCAATTGGCGTGGCTGGGCGCCGGCCTGTTGTCGGCGGTGGTGATCGGCTTGGAGACAAAATAGCTTCTGGTGCCCCAGGGGCGCGGTCGTCTTGGCACTGACCCCGCCGCGGCTGGGCCCGGGCGCTACTTGACCACCAGCACCGGCAACGGGCTGTGGATGAGCACCCGCTGCGTCTCGCTGCCCAGCAACAGCGCGGCGACGCCACGCCGGCCATGCGAGGCCATCACGATCAGATCGCACTCCTGGCTCTTGGCGTGGTCGAGAATGGCCTCCCAGGCGTGCAGGGCCTCCACCGTGTGTCCCTCGCAGGTCAGGCCCGAGGCGCTGGCTTCGTCCTGCACGGCCTTGACTCGGCTGGCCGCGATGCGCTCCTGCGCGTCATAGAACTCCTGTGGTGGTACGGGTTGCATCTCGGAGATCGCGCTGTACGGGAATGGCTCCTTGACGCTGATGGTGCGCAGTTGCGCGCCGGACAGCTTGGCCAGGCCGACGGCCGCGCGCACCGCCTTGACGGTGATGTCGGAGCCGTCGGTCGGGACGAGGATTCGTTTGAACATGCTCGGCACTCCTTGCTTGGCAACGATCGAAAGTGTGCTCCCTCGCCGCCCCGAATGGAATGCGCCAGATCAAGCGCGGCCCCGGCTCAGCCACGAGCGACCGGGCGCGCGGGGTCGGTGCACCATTCGCTCCACGAGCCGGGATACAACGCCGAGCCGGTGAGGCCGGCGTGTTCCATCGCCAGCAGATTGTGGCAGGCGGTGACCCCGGAGCCGCATTGATGCACGCAGGCGGTCGGCTCGCCGAACGGCGCGAACGCCGCACGCAACTGCGCAGCGGAGCGAAAGCGCCCATCGGCCTGCAGGTTGTCTTTGTAGAAGCGGTTGCGGGCGCCCGGAATGTGTCCGGCCACCGGGTCGAGCGGCTCGACCTCGCCGCGAAAGCGCTCGCCTGCGCGCGCGTCCAGCACCGTCACCTTGCCCAGCAGGCCGAGCAGGCGATCCGCCGCCACCCATGGCACCGACGTGGCGGTCAGCGGGTAGGGCGCCGCACTGCTGGGCGCCGGAATCGTCGAATCGAGCGCACCGCCGCCGGCGAGCCAGGCCGTGCGGCCGCCGTCGAGCACCGCCGCCGCTTCGTGGCCGAGCCAGCGCAGCATCCACCACGCCCGTGCAGCATAGGGGCCGCCCTGGTCGTCGTAGCAGACCACCGGCGTGTCCACGTGCACGCCCCAGCGCGCCACGGTCGCGGCGAAGGCTTCGCGCGTGGGCAGCGGGTGGCGGCCGTTGCGTCCGTTCTTGGCGGCGCTCAAGTCGTGCTCGAGGTCGGCACGGTGGGCGCCCGGCAGGTGGCCCTGCATGTAGACGCGGGCGCCGGCGTGCACGTCGCCGAGGTCGAAGCCGCAATCGAGCAGCACCAGGGGCGCGCCGCGTGCCAGCAGCGCACGCAGCGCATCGGTCGTGATCAGGGTGCGTTCGATCAAGTCGTTTTCCTAGGCTTCGGGCGGATGCAGCGCAGAACTCGCGCTGCCGTGCGGTGTGCGGGCCTGCAGGTAAGTCGCCACCAGGCCGGCCGCGATGATGAGTGCGATGCCCGCCAGCGCGCTCCAGTTGAGCGCATCGTCGAACAACCATACACCGAACAGGCTCGCGAACACGATGCCAAGGTATTGCAGGCTGGCGTTGGTGAGCGTCGCGCCGAGCGTGTAGGCACGGGTCATCAGCGTCTGCGCCACGGTGGCCACCGTGCCGATGGCCAACAACAGCAGCGCGCCATTGCGATCATGCTCGTGCCAGCCGGTGGCGCTGGCCAGCAGGGCGCCGAGCGCGGCGCCGCCCAGCGAAAAGTAAAACACCACCCGCACATCGGGCTCACCAGCGCGCCCGAGCGCGGTGATCTGCAGGTAGGCGATCGCCGCCAGCAGCCCCGACGACAACCCGGCCAGGCCGTACCACGCCTGATCGGTCTGCACCGTCGGGCGCAGCACCAGCGCGACGCCGGCGAAACCCACCAGCACGGCCGCGATCAGCCGCGAGTCGACGCGCGACGCGCCCAGCCACACCGCGCCGCCCAGCAGGAAGAGGGCCATCCATACCGACGACATGTAGTTGAGCGCCATCGCGGTGCCCAACGGCAAGCCTTCGATGGCGTAGAACCACAACGCCAGCGCTGTGACGCCGGTGGCGCTGCGCCAGGCGTGCATGGCCGGCACCGGCGTGCGCAGCGAGGTGCCGCGCCAGCGCGCATAGGCGCCGATCATCACCGCGCCGAGCGCGCTGCGGTAGAACACCAGCTCGGCGGCCCCGTAATGCGCCGAGGCGTACTTGACGGCCACGCCCATCACGGCGAACAGCAGCGTCGCCAGCACCATCAACAACGGAGCCGACATGACTTGTTCAGCGTGCCTCGCTCAGGTAGGTGGTGGCGGCACTCGGCCCTGCAACGCCTGGCGGTACCACTCGTGGAACTGCTGCATGCCGTCTTCCATCGGGCTCTGGTACGGTCCGACTTCGTCGTCGCCGCGCTCGAACAGGGCTTTGCGGCCGGCGTCCATGCGCAATGCGATCTCGTCGTCTTCCTCGCAGGTTTCCATGTAGGCGGCCCGCTGGGCATCGATGAAATCGCGTTCGAAGGCGGCGATCTCCTCCGGATAGAAGAACTCCACCACGTTGAGCGTCTTCTGCGGCCCTTTGGGAAACAGCGTGGACACCGCCAGTACGTGCGGGTACCACTCCACCATGACGTTAGGATAGAGCGTCAGCCAGATGGCACCGCGCTCGGGCGGCACGCCGCCGCGGAACTTCATCAACGCGTCGTGCCAGCGCTGATACACCGGTGAGCCCGGTTGCGCGAGCGCGTTGCGGATGCCCACGGTCTGCACCGAGTGGTGGCGCCCGAACTGCCAGCGCAAGTCGTCGCAGGTGACGAAGCGGCCGAGGCCCGGGTGGAACGGGCCGACGTGGTAGTCCTCCAGGTACACCTCGATGAAGGTCTTCCAGTTGTAGTCGCACTCGTGCAACTGCACGTGGTCGAGCACGTAGCCGCTGAAGTCGAGCGCGTCGTGCGGTGCCGTGGTGGCCAGCTCGGCCGCCACATCGAAGCCATTGGCCTCGAACAGCAGACCGTTCCAGCGCTGCAGCGGATAGTTGCGCAGGTTCAGGCAAGGGTCTTGCTCGAAATGCGGCGCGCCGATCAGGTTGCCGTGCAGGTCGTAGGTCCAGCGGTGCAGCGGGCACACGATGTGCCCGGGCGCACGGCCGCGGCCACGCAGGATCACGGCCTGCCGGTGCCGGCACACGTTGGAGATGAGTTCGACCCCGTCGCGCGTCCGGATCAATGCGCGACCGTCGCCCTCCTGGGGCAGCGTGTGGTGGTGGCCGACCTCGGGCACGGCCAGTTCATGGCCGATGTACCGAGGCCCGGGCTGAAAGATCAGCTCCAGCTCGCGCCGAAACAGTTCGGCGTCGAAATAGGTGCTGACAGGTAGTTGGGTGCGGCTGCGCGCAAGAGCTTCGAGACTATGGCTCAGGTCGGACATGATCCCCGGTCTTTCGGAAAACCACTCAAACCCCCACCCGGTGGCCCCGCGGGCGGGTTGTGGAAACAAAGCCGGCTTCGCGGAGCCGGCTTTGACGCTTGCACCATTGGCCAAGCGAGAGCGGATTTTACCCTCGCGGTCAGTAGAATTCCCATCCATGGTCACCGCTGCAGGCAGCACAGAGCAAACCCCTAGTCCGGACGAGCCCGCCAGTTACGAACAGGCTCTGGCCGAGTTGGAGGCCCTGGTGTCCGCGATGGAGGGGGCGCAGTTGCCGCTGGACGATCTGCTCAAGAGTTACCGGCGTGGTGCGCAGTTGCTCGAGTTCTGCCGCTCGCGGCTGCAGGCCGTGGAGCAGCAAGTGAAAGTGCTCGAGCGGGGGCAGCTCGAGCCGTTCAATGGCTCATGAGCCGTTGCCGCACGCTGGGCAGCGGCGGCGTTGCGGGTGCCATGCCGCGCGTTGGGCCGATTCGATGAACGCGTCCGAGTTCGATTTGTGGATGCGCGCGGAGCTCGACACCGTCGAGCGCGCGCTGCAGCGTTGGGTGCCGCCCGGCGCGCCAGCGGGCTTGGGCGATGCCATGCGCTATGGCGTGCTCGACGGCGGCAAACGCCTGCGTCCGCTGCTGGTGGTGGCGGCTTGCGAGGCTGCCAACGGCGACCGCAGCGCCGCGCTGCGCGCCGGTGTCGCGGTGGAGCTGATCCACGCCTACTCGCTGATCCACGACGACATGCCGTGCATGGACAACGACGTGCTGCGTCGAGGCAAGCCCACCGTGCACGTGAAGTTCGGCGAAGCGCAGGCCATGCTCGCCGGCGATGCGATGCAGGCGCTGGCCTTCGAGGTGCTCACGCCGGCCGCTGGCGACGCCGACGGCTTTGCGCCGCTGCTGCAGGCGCGCTTGTGCGGCCTGCTGGCGCGCGCCGCCGGGCACGAGGGCATGGCCGGCGGCCAGGCCATCGATCTGGCCAGCATCGGCTTGCCGCTCAATGAGGTGCAGTTGCGCGACATGCATCGCCGCAAGACCGGCGCGCTGCTGCAGGCGAGCGTGCTGATGGGCGCGGCCTGCGGCGAATTGCCGGGCAAGGCGTGGGATGCGCTGTCGATGTATGGCGCGGCGATCGGCCTGGCATTCCAGGTGGTCGACGACATCCTCGATGTCACGCAGGCGTCCGAAACGCTGGGCAAGACCGCCGGCAAAGACGTGGACCTCAACAAGCCGACCTATGTGTCGGTGCTGGGCATCGAAGGCGCCAAGCGGCAGGCGCAAACCCTGAGAGAACGTGCACAGGACGCACTGGCGGGCAGCGGCTTGCGGCACACTGCGCGCCTGAGTCTATTGGCCGACCTGGTGGTCGACCGCAACAGCTGATTCCTTCCTTGATGAAATCCCTGCTCGAATCGATCCAGTCGCCGGCCGACCTGCGCCGTCTGTCGCGCGCCGAGTTGCCGCTGCTGGCGCGCGAGTTGCGCGAGTTCGTGCTGCAAAGCGTCAGCAAGACCGGCGGGCACTTGTCGTCGAACCTCGGCACGGTGGAGCTCACGATCGCGTTGCACTACGTGTACGACACGCCGCGCGACCGCATCGTGTGGGACGTCGGCCACCAGACCTATCCGCACAAGATCCTCACGGGCCGGCGCGAGCGCATGCACACGCTGCGGCAGCTCGGCGGCATCGGCGGCTTTCCGCGCCGCGAAGAGAGCGAGTACGACACCTTCGGCACCGCGCACTCATCGACCTCGATCTCGGCGGCCCTGGGCATGGCGATCGCCGCCAAGCTGAAGGGCGAGCACCGCAAGGCGGTAGCGGTGATCGGCGACGGTGCGCTGTCGGGCGGCATGGCGTTCGAGGCGCTCAACAACGCCGGCTCCAACCACGGCCTGGGTCATGCCGACATGCTGGTGATCCTGAACGACAACGACATGTCGATCAGCCCGCCGGTGGGTGCACTCAACAAGTACCTGGCGCGGCTGATGAGCGGCAAGTTCTACGCCGCTGCGCGCGAGGGCGCCAAGACGGTGCTGAAGAACACGCCGCTGTACGAGCTGGCCCGCAAGTTCGAGGAGCACACCAAGGGCCTGGTGGTGCCGAGCACGATCTTCGAGGAGCTGGGCCTGACCTACATCGGCCCGATCGACGGCCACGACCTCGACTCGCTGATCCCCACGCTGCAGAACCTGCGCGAGAAGAAAGGCCCGCACTTCCTGCACGTGGTCACCAAGAAGGGCATGGGCTACAAGCTCGCCGAGGCCGACCCGGTCAACTACCACGGCCCTGGCAAATTCGACCCTGCGGTGGGCTTGGTCAAGCCGGCGACGCCGCCCAAGACCACGTTCACGCTGGTGTTCGGCCACTGGTTGTGCGACCAGGCCGAGGCCGATTCGCGCTTGGTCGGCATCTCGCCGGCGT
>JBIODO010000026.1:0-19224 GCA_044445225.1 Burkholderiales bacterium | reverse complement strand
GTACGTGACGCTGGAGCCGTGCGCTATGTGCGCGATGGCGATGATGCACGCGCGATTGCAGCGCGTGGTGTTCGCCGCGGCCGATCCGAAGACGGGTGCCGCCGGCTCGGTGGTCGATCTGTTCAGCAATGGCGCGCTCAATCACCACACGCAACTGCACGGCGGCGTGCTGGCCGATGCGGCAGGCACTCTGCTGCGCGAGTTCTTCAGCGAACGGCGTGCGCAGCTGCGCACCGAACGTGACGCAACGGCCGCGAGCGGCGATGACGCGCCCATTCCAACCGGCGAGGTGATCGAATCGCTGCCGCCCGACGAGCCGACGCCGCGTGGAAGACGACACTGATCCAGGTGTTCACGTCAGCGGGCGTCGAGCTGCGAGGCGATGCCTTGCGCCGCGCAAGCGCGCGGCTGAAAGCACTGGGCTTCGGCGTCGAGCTCGATGCCAGCGTGAAGCTTCGCCACCAGCGTTTTGCGGGCAGCGACGATGAGCGCCTGGCCACGCTGTACCGCGTGGCCGACGCGGCGCCGTCGATCGCCATGGCGTGCCGCGGCGGCTACGGCATGACGCGGCTGCTCGATGCCATCGACTGGAAGCGCATCGCGCGCAGCGTGGCCAAAGGCACGCGCTGGGTCGGCTACAGCGACATGACGGCGCTGCAGATGGCATTGCTCGCCCACGAAGGTGCGCCGTCGTGGGCGGGCCCGATGGCTTGCGACGACTTCGGGCGCCCCGACGATGAAGGCGGCGTCGATGACATCACGCGTGACTGCTTCGTCGAGGCGATGACCGGTGCACTCAAGGCGGTGGGCTTTCGCACCGAGCCCGGTTTCGACGGCCTGCTGGCCAAAGGCGTGCTCTGGGGCGGCAACCTGACGATGTTGTGCTCGATGCTCGGCACGCCGCACTTCCCGAAGGTGAAAGGCGGCATCCTGTTCGTCGAAGACGTCAACGAGCACCCGTATCGCGTCGAACGCTGCCTGCTGCAGCTGCACCAGGCCGGCGTGCTCGGCGAGCAGAAGGCGCTGGTCCTCGGTGCAGTGAGCGACTACCGCGCCTCGCCGCTGGACCGCGGCTACACACTGAAGTCGGCCGTCGCGTATGTGCGATCGGTGTCGCGCACGCCGTTGGTCACTGGCCTGCCGTTCGGCCATGTGCGCACCAAGGTCAGTTTTCCGCTGGGCCAACGGGTCGAGCTCGTGGTGCAGGGGCGCGACGTGCTGGTGGGGTGGTGACGATGCTGGCACGCCGCTGGGCCGTCGCGGCTGCGCTCGTGCTGGGCGCCGCTGCGTGCAGCAACAACCCGTACCCGGCCGAGCTGATGAGCAGCAACACGCTGGTCTACACCTTCGACGAGCGTTCGCCTCGCTACCTGGACCCGACCGCGTCGTACGCCAATCCCGAATCGGCCTACACCTATCAGATCTACGAGCCACCCTACGGCTACCACTACCTCAAACGCCCGTACGAGCTGACCCCGAAGGTGGCCACGCAGGTGGTGGCGCCGACGTACCTTGACGCCAACGGGCAGCGGTTGCCGGACGATGCCAGTGCCGATCGCATCGCCGAGAGCGTGTACGACATCCCGATCCGGCGCGGCGTGATGTACCAGCCGCACCCGGCGTTCGCCAAGGACGCACAAGGGCGCTATCGCTACCACACCGACCATGCGTTGACGAGGGCCGAGCTGGGTGGCCGGCGCTCGCCGTGGGAGTTCGAGCAGCAAGGCACACGCGAGCTGGTGGCCGACGACTTTGTCTATGCGCTGAAGCGCCACGCCACCACACGCATCGAGGCCCCGGTGTACGCGGTGTTCGCCGAGTACGTGATCGGGTTGAAGGACTACGGAGAGCTGATCAAGCGCGAGGATGCCAAACTGCTGGCCGGCTTGCCGGAAGACCTGCAGGACAAACCGTTCCTCGACTTCCGGCGCTGGCCGCTGGCGGGCGCGCAGGCGATCGACCGCTACACGTTTCGCATCCGCCTGAAGGGCAAGTACCCGCAATGGCGCTACTGGATGGCGATGCCATTCACCGCGCCGCTGCCGTGGGAGGCCGATGCGTTCTATGCGCAGCCGGGCATGGCCGAAGCGGGGCTGTCGCTCAACCAATGGCCGATCGGCACCGGGCCATTCATGATGCGCACCTTCCAGCGCGATCGACTGCACGTGCTGGTGCGCAACCCCAATTACCGCGGCGGCACCTATCCGTGCGAAGGGCAGCCCGGCGACCAGGCAGCGGGCCTGCTCGACGATTGCGGCAAGCCCACGCCGTTCGTCGACAAGCTGTACGTCACGATCGAGAAGGAGCGCACGCCGCGCAAAGAGAAGTTCAGGCAGGGTTATCTCGACGTGCCCGAGATCGAGCGGCCCGACTGGGGCGTCGAATTCAAGGCCAACCGGGAAGACTCCGACGAGGTGAAGCGCCTGTTCGAGGAACGCAAATTCCAGTTTCCGCTCACCGCCGACATCTCCAACTGGTACCTCGGATTCAACATGCTCGACCCGGTGGTCGGCAACCTCGGCACGGCGCAAGAGCGCGAGCGCCACCGCAAGCTGCGCCAGGCGATCTCGATTGCCATCGACTGGGAAGAGGGTTACGGCCGCATCTTCCGCTACAAGGGTGGCGATGCGGCGCACGGCCCGCTGCCCCCGGGCTTGTATGGCGCACGCGAGCAGACGCCCGGCTTCTACAACCCGGTGACGCACCGGCTGGTCGATGGCAAGGTCGAGCGTCGTCCGATCGAAGACGCGAAGCGGTTGATGGCCGAGGCTGGCTATCCCGACGGGCGCGAAGTGGCCACCGGCAAGCCACTGGTACTGAACTACGACTTCCAGCGCGCGATCACGCCGGAGTTCAAGGCCGAGAACGACTGGATGATCAAGCAGTTCGCCAAGATCGGCATCCAGCTCGAGATCCGCGCCACCGACTTCAACCAGTTCCAGGACAAGACGCTCAAGGGCAAGCATCAGATCTTCTGGGCTGGCTGGCTGGCCGACTATCCCGATGCCGAGAACTTCCTGTTCCTGCTTTACGGACCCAACGCCAAGAGCAAGAACAACGGCGAGAACATCGCCAACTACGAGAACCCGCGTTTCGATGCGCTGTTCCGCGAGTTGCAGACCCTGGAAGACACGCCGCGCAAGCAGCAGGTGATCGACGAGATGGTGACCATCGCGCAGCAAGACGCGCCGTGGTCGTTCGGCTACATCGCCTGGGGTGGCCTCGCCTTCCAGCAGTGGGTCCACAACGGCAAGCCGAGCATCCTGATCCGCGACATGGCGCAGTACTACCGCGTCGATCCGGTGTTGCGCGTGCGCATGCAGGCGGCCTGGAACCACCCGATCGCCTGGCCGCTCGTGCTGCCGGTGCTCGCGCTGCTGGCCGTGCTGGCATGGGGCTGGCGCAGCTGGCGCGTGCGCGAGAACGCCACCGCCCGCCGCACTGCCCCGGCCACCGTCTGAAGCGCCCGACGCACGATCGATGACGACCTACCTGCTGCGGCGCCTGTGGTACGCGCTGGCCATCCTGATCGGGGTGAACCTGCTGACGTTCTTTTTGTTTTTCACCGTCAACACGCCCGACGACATGGCGCGCCTGAACATCGGCGGCAAGCGCGTGACGCAGGAGCAGATCGACAAGTGGAAGGCCGAGCGGGGCTACGACCGGCCGCTGTACTGGAATGCGGCTGAGAACGGCACCGCCAAGTTCACCCGTACCGTGTTGTGGGAGCGCTCGGTGTCGCTGCTGGCCTTGCAGCTCGGTCGCTCGGACTCGGCGCGCAGCGTCGACATCGGCCACGAGGTGCGCACCCGCATGTGGGTCAGCCTGCAGCTCGCGCTGCCGCTGTTCATCCTGCAGTTGATCGCCAGCGTCGGCTTCTCGCTGTTGCTGGTGTTCTTCCGCCACTCGCGCATCGATTTCTGGGGCGTGGTGCTGTGCGTGGTGATGCTGTCGATCTCGAGCCTGTTCTACATCATCGTCGGCCAGTTCCTGTTTTCGCGTGTGCTCAGGCTGGTGCCGATCTCGGGCTACGCCGGTGGGCTCGAGGCGGTGCGCTTCCTGCTGCTGCCGGTATTTTTGTCGTTGCTGTCGCGCCTGGGCAGCGAGGCCCGGCTGTACCGCGCGATGTTCCTCGAGGAGATCGGCCGCGACTACGTGCGCACCGCGCGCGCCAAGGGCTTGAGCGAGTTGCGCGTGCTCGGACGCCATGTGCTGCGCAACGCGCTGATCCCGATCATCACCAGCGCCGGCTCGTACCTGCCGTACGTGTTTCTCGGCAGCCTGGTGTTCGAGAGCTTCTTCGGCATCCCGGGGCTCGGTGCGTTCGTGATCGAGGCCATTGGCGGCCAGGACTTCGCGATCGTGCGCTCGATGGTGTTCCTGAGCGCGGTGCTCTACATCGCGAGCAACCTGTTGATCGACCTCGCCTACAGCTGGGTCGACCCCCGCGTGCGCTTGGCATGACGGCGCCGAACTGATGGCCTTCAAGTTCGTCTTCCTGTGGACCGATCTCGCGCTGTGGGCGTTGTTCATCACGCTGGCAGCGTATGCATGGCACGCCTCGCGTCAGCCGCCGTTGCGGGCCACCTGGGGCAGGGCGATGCAGGACGGCGCCACGCTCGGTGCGGCCGCGGTGCTGGCGCTGTTCATGCTGGTCAGCGCGCTCGACAGCGTGCATTTCCGGCATGCCCTGCCCAACGCGTCTGGACAGGCGGCCGGTGTGACCTTCTACGACACGCGCACGGTGTCGCTGCTCGATCTGCTGCTGGCCCGGCCGCTGCAGATGCGCGAGGCGAGTTATTCGGCGCCGCTGGCCACGCATGCGCTGCTGAAGGAGAACTTCGAGCGCGACGGCGCCATCGTGCGCGAGGTGCCGCGGCTGAAGTTCGGCGGCGCGCACCTGGCCGACCCCGAGCGCGACTGGGCTGGCGACGTGCTCGGCCGTGTGGCAGCGGGCATGGCCACCGGTGCGCTGCTGACGCTGGCGGTCTCGCTGGCCCTGGCGGCATGGGTCGGCCGCGAGCACGGCACGCTCGCCTCGCGCTGGCGTGCGATCGTCGGCGGCCGCACCCGCTACCCGTGGCGGGTGCCGTTGCTGACGCTGGCGGTGATTGCGCTGGCCGCCGGCCCGGTGGTGGTGCTGATGGGCCAGTACCACGTGCTCGGCACCGATCGCACCGGCAACGACGTGCTGGCGCAGGCGCTGAAGAGCGTGCGCACCGCGTTCGTGATCGGCACGCTGTCGACGCTCGCCACCGTGCCGCTCGCGCTGGTGCTGGGTGTGCTGGCAGGCTACTTCAAGGGCTGGGTCGACGAGGCGGTGCAGTACCTGTACACGGTGCTGACCTCGGTGCCCAACGTGCTGCTGATCGCCGCCTGCGTGCTGATGGTGCAGGTGTTCGTCGACACGCATGCCGAGATGTTCGAGACCGGCCTGGAGCGCGCCGATCTGAAGATGTTCCTGCTGTGCGTGATCCTCGGCCTCACCGGCTGGGCCACGCTGTGCCGGCTGGTGCGCGCCGAGACGCTGAAGCTGCGCGACCTCGAATTCATGCAGGCGGCCGAGGCCTTCGGCGTGCCGCACCTGCGCACGATGGCGCGCCACATCGTGCCCAACGTGATGCACCTGGTGCTGATCACCACCGTGCTCAACTTCTCCGATCTCATCCTGTACGAAGCGGTGCTCACCTACGTCGGCGTGGGCGTGGACCCGAGCCTCAACAGCTTCGGCGGCATGATCAACCTGGCGCGCAGCGAAATGAGCGGCGACCCGCTGGTGTGGTGGTCGTTTGTCGCCGCATTCGGCTTCATGCTCGCGCTGGTGCTGGCAGCCAACCTGTTTGCCGACGGCGTGCGCGACGCGTTCGATCCGCGCGCACGCGCGTTCCGGCCGCGGCGCGTTGCGCCGAAGGTGGTCTGAGGCAGGCACGACGATGCTGGCGATCGACCACCTGCAAGTCGCGCTCGATGCCGACGCCGGGCTCGTCAAGGCGGTCGATGACCTGAGCCTGGCAATCTCGCGCGGCGAGACCTTTGCGCTGGTGGGCGAGTCGGGTTGCGGCAAGAGCATGACTGCGCTCGCATTGATGCGTCTGTTGCCAGACAACGGCGGCGTCACCGCCGGCTCGATCACGCTGGCTGGCACCGACGTGCTGGCGCTGCCCGAGAGCCAGATGCGTGCGGTGCGCGGCGGTCGCATCGGCATGATCTTTCAGGAGCCGGGGACCAGCCTCAATCCGGTGATGCGCGTGGGCGACCAGATCGTCGAGGCCATCGAAGCGCACACCGCGCTGCGTGGCGCCGAAGCGCGCGAGCGTGCGTTGCACTGGTTGCGCAAGGTGGGCATTCCCGACCCCGAGCGCCGCATCGACGACTATCCGTTTCGCATGAGCGGGGGCCAGAAGCAGCGCGTGATGATCGCGCTGACGCTGGCCGCCGAGCCTGACTTCCTGATTGCCGACGAGCCGACCACGGCGCTGGACGTCACCATCCAGGCTCAGATCCTCGAGTTGCTGCGCGACCTGCAGCGCGAGCAGGGCATGGGGCTGCTGCTGATCACGCACGACCTCGCGGTGGTGGCCGGCATGGCGCATCGCGTGGCGCTGATGTATGCCGGGCAGATCGTCGAGGTGGCGAGCGCCGATGACTTCTTCGCGCGGCCGCTGCATCCGTATGCGCAGGCGCTGTTGCGCGCGCTGCCCGACGCGCAGCGGCGCGCCGATGCGCTCGAGGCGATCGCGGGCACCGTGCCGGCGCTGACGCGCACGTTCACGGGTTGCCGCTTTAGCGAACGCTGCGCGCAGGCGCGCGAGGACTGCGCCCACACGCTGCCGCAGCTGCTGCAGACGCAGGCGCGCCTGGTGCGATGCCTGCGCTATGCCGGCGACACGCCGTGGCCCGCCGCCATTGGCGCCGTGGCGGCCCTCGGCGCAGCGCCGAGCGCAGCGGCCGCGGCGAGCGAAACGGCGCACACCGAGCCGCGCGCGGGGCAGTTGCTGCTGCAGGTGAAGAACTTGAACGTTCGCTTCCCGGTCCGCAGCGGTGTGCTGCAGCGGCGCATCGGCGCATTCGAGGCGGTGCGCGGGGTCAGCTTCGACATCGCTGCGGGCCGCACGCTGGCGCTCGTGGGCGAGTCGGGCTGTGGCAAGACCACCACCGGCAAGGCGATCGTGCAGTTGCTCAGGCGCCAGGCCGAGGTCAGCGGCGAGGCGCTGTTCGAAGGCCGCAATCTGTTCGCGCTGCAAGGCGAAGCGTTGCGCACCATGCGCCGCGAGGTGCAAATCGTCTTTCAAGACCCGTACTCGTCGCTCGACCCGCGCATGCGGGTGGGCGAGATCCTCGAAGAAGGGCTGCTCGCGCTGCGACCCGACCTGCAGCGCGACGAGCGCCGCGAGCGCCTGGCGCAACTGCTGCGGCGTGTCGGGCTGCGCGACGATGCGCTGTCGAGCTATCCGCACGAATTCTCGGGCGGGCAGCGCCAGCGCATCGCCATCGCGCGTGCGCTGGCGGTGCAGCCCAAGCTCATCGTCTGCGACGAACCGACTTCGGCGCTCGACGTGTCGGTGCAGGCGCAGATCCTCAACCTGTTGCGCGAGCTGCAGGCCGATCTCGGCGTGGGCTACTTGTTCATCACGCACAACCTCGCCGTTGTGGCGTACCTGGCCGACGAGGTGGCGGTGATGAACGCCGGCAGCATCGTCGAGCACGGTTCCGCGCGGCAGGTGCTGCGAGATCCGCAGATGCCCTACACGCGCCAGCTGCTGGCGGCCGTGCCCCGGTTGCGACGGTGAGCCATCAGCCAGCCCCATGAACGAGCCGGCGCGGCCGGTCAAGCCGCTTGTGCGAGGGCTGTTGTCGCGTACCAACGTCGAAGAATTACAAGCGGCCTAGGGCTTTCCCGAGGGCTGCTGGCGGTGTGCACCATCCTCGAGTGGCATCGGTTCGCGTGCTTCCGAGGAGGCGTGTGCTTCGACGGGGCGCGAGTCGCGGGCGCGACAGCGAATAACCGGCAACATCGCACCAGTACGGGGACTTCCCCGCTGTGCGCCGTGTGTTCGTGACACTGACAATTCCTTTCCATGTTCGCTCGTTGCCGTTCTGTGACCTACAGGTGACAGGGCAGCGGCACGCAGCGGGCAGAAAGCCTACGGAACAACCGTTTTCAGACTAGGAGTGTCTATGTTTAGAAGAACCAGGGTCGCTCTAGCAGCGGCGACGGCGGTCGGAGGGCTGGCCGCAACCGTCACGGGCGCATGGGCTCAGGATACCCAGCGCGTCGAGGTCACCGGCTCGTCGATCAAGCGAATCGAGGGCGAGTCCGCCGCACCGATCCAGGTGATCAAGCGGGCCGACATCGAGAAGACGGGCATCACGAATGTCGAGCAGCTGATGCGCACCGTCTCGGCGATGGTGAGCTCGAACACCACGGCAGCGGCCAGCGCGGCCGGTCTGACGACCGGTGGCGGCTCGACGGTTTCGTTGCGCGGCCTGACCCCCGAGCGGACGCTGGTCCTGATCAATGGCAAGCGGGTGGCTCCGTACGGATCGCCTGCGAGCGGCGTTGCGGTCGACGTGAACAGCATTCCGGTGGCCGCCATCGAGCGGGTCGAAGTCCTGAAGGACGGCGCATCGGCGATCTACGGTTCGGACGCCATCGCCGGTGTCGTGAACTTCATCCTGCGCAGCGACTACAAGGGCCTCGAGATGGAGGCCAGCTACGGCGCGGCGACGCAAGACGGCAAGGGTGACATCACGACCTTTAGCGCGATCGGCGGCATGGGCGACATGGCCACCGACAAGTACAACGTCATGCTGATCGGCACCTACCAGAAGGACGGCGCGCTGTTCGGCCGCGATCGCGATTTCGCCAACACGTCGATCCGTCTGGACAAAAACCAGAATGGCTCATCTTCCCGCACCGACCCGGGCAACATCAGCATACCGGGTGTTGGGGTGCGCAATCCGCTGGTCAACGGGGCCACGCAAACGGCCAACTGCGCCCCGAACGCGTCGTACGTGCCTTCGATCAACCCCAACATCTGCCTGTTCGACGTTGCGCCGTTCGTCGGATTGCTTCCGGAGACGGAGCGCTTTGGCCTCAGCGGATCGGGCCGCGTCGCGCTGAGCAACGAGGTCGAGCTGTATGGCGAACTCGGATGGTCTCAAAACAAAGTCCAAACCGTCATCCAGCCGTCGCCGATAGACGCGGCGTTCGGCATTCCGTTCAACATGACGACGGCCAACCCGTTCTATCCCACCGCGTTCGTCCAGGGCCAGACCGGCGGCGCGACGCCCACGCTGGCCGTGCGCTACCGCCCCTTCATCATTGGCAATCGCGACCTCACCGACACGATCGATGCGACGCGCGCCGTGGCGGGCGTGCGCGGCACGGCCGCCGGCTGGGACTACGACGGCAACTTGCTGTACACGGCCAGCCAGACCAAGGAAGTGCTCAATGGCGGCTTCTTCCGCATCAACGACGACGCCACCGGCCCGGGCATCGTCCCGCTGCTGTCCGGGGCGGTAAATGGCAGCAACGGGCAGCCGCTGTGGGTCAATCCGTTCGGCGCCAACTCCGCTGAGGTGTCGACGGCCGCCAAGGCGACCAACTTCCTCGGCCAGGCCTTCAAGACCAACACCAGCCTGACGGGCATCCAGGGCAAGGCCTCCAAGGAGATGATGACGCTCGAAGGCGGGGGTCTTTCCACCGCGTTCGGCGCCGAACTGCGCCACGAAACATTCAAGCTGGATTCGGACCCTGCGCTGGGCACCGGCAACATCTCGGGCTACGGCGGCAACTTCGTGCCGTTCGACACCAGCCGCAACGTCGGGGGCATTTTCGGCGAGCTGGTCGCTCCGGTGAAGAAGGGGCTGGAACTCGGCGCGGCGCTTCGCTACGACAGCTACGCGTCGACGACCAATCCGCTGGGGCCTCAACCGGCGATCGACTCGCTCAGCACGCTCGCCTCGTCTCCGTCGGGCGACCCGATGGCACCGGCAGATATCGCCCGCATCGCCGGGCAGTCCACCGGCAGCGCACCGTCGTTCGGCCAGGCGACGGGCAAGCTGGGTGCACGCTGGCAGGCCATGCCCGAGCTGCTGCTGCGCGGCACGTACAGCACGGGCTTCCGCGCCCCCTCGCTGTTCGACCTGTACAGCCCGTTGCAGTTGAGCGTGAGCCCGGTCGTCAATGACCCGAAGAACTGCACAGGCGCCAATGTCGGTAATCCCGACTTCTGCGCGACGCAGTTCAACACCTACCTGGGCGGCAACAGCCAGCTCAAGCCAGAGAAGTCGCAGAGCCTGACGCTCGGCTTCGTCGCCGAGCCCATCCGCAACTTCTCGGTCGGCGTCGACTACTTCAAGACCGAAGTCAAGGACATGATCCAGACGCTGTCGCTCACCTACATCTTGTCGAACGAGGCGGTCTACCAGAACAGGGTGCAGCGTGGCCCGTCGGGTGAAATCATCGCCATCGACCAGCGGCTCGAGAACGTGGGCAAGGTGAATCTGGCGGGCTGGGACGTCGACCTGCGCTGGAACTTCCCGGCGGGCGACTACGGCAAGGTCTTGTTGGGGTGGACCGCCACCTACATGTCGCAGTGGGACAACACGAACCCCGATGGCAGCACCACCGGCAACATCGGCACCACCTCGGGCGCCGTCTTGGGCTACATCCCGAGATTCAAGCACCTCACCACCGCCACCTGGCTCACGGGACCGTGGGCGTTCTCCGGCCAGTACAACTGGCAGTCCGGCGGTACCGACATCTGCGGCAACCTGATACAGGACGACTTCGGCAACTGCCCGGCGGGAACGGCTCCTCCGACGTTCGGCGCCTACGAGACCTTCGACGTGCAGGTGGCCTACACCGGCATCAAGAACCTCGGCCTCACGCTCGGCGTGCGCAACCTGTTCAATCACGACCCGCCGTACGTGAATGGCGCCGGCGGCGCATTCCAGGCGGGGTACGACCCCACGTACGTCGACCCGCGCGGCAGGTTTGCGTACTTCAAGTTGAACTACAAGTTCTTCTGATCGCGGTTTCGCCTTCGCAAAGCCGGCTCATCGCGAGCCGGCTTTTTTCTTTCTTGGGGGCGCCAGCGACTGATCGCTCGACATCGGTCCGAGCAAAGATCGAGTTAGAGGTGTTCGGTGGTCGGGAGCGCGCCCGGCGTGGGCGCCCGGCGCCTTACTTCGGCGCCATCCGGATCGCGCCGTCGAGCCGGATCACCTCGCCGTTGAGCATGTCGTTGGTGACGATCTGCTGCACGAGCTTGGCGTAGTCGTCGGGCTTGCCCAGCCGCGACGGGAAGGGCACCGATGCGGCGAGCGCGTCCTGCACCTCTTTCGGCATCGAAAACAGCATCGGCGTGCCGAAGATGCCCGGCGCGATGGTCATGTTGCGGATGCCGTTGCGCGCCAGGTCGCGCGCGATCGGCAGCGTCATGCCGACGATGCCGCCCTTGCTGGCGGAATACGCGGCCTGCCCGATCTGGCCGTCGTAGGCCGCGACGCTGGCGGTGGAGATCATGACGCCGCGTTCGCCGGTGGGCTCCGGCTCGTTCTTGCTCATCGCCTCGGCCGCCAGCCGGATCATGTTGAAGCTGCCGATCAGGTTGATCGTGATCGTTCGTGTAAAGAGGTCGAGCGAATGCGCGCCATCCTTGCCCACGGTCTTGGCCGCCGGCCCGATGCCCGCGCAGTTGACCAGGCCCATCAGCTTGCCCATCGACAGCGCCTTGGCGACCACCGCGCGCCCGTCGGCTTCTTGCGTGACGTCGCAGCGCACGAAGGCGGCCTTGGCGGCGCCGAGTTCCCTGGCCAGCGACTCGCCCTTGTCGGCCTGCACGTCGGCGATGACGACCTTGGCGCCTTCGCGGACGAACATGCGTGCGCTGCCTTCGCCCAGCCCCGACGCGCCGCCGGTGACGATGAAGACCTTGCCAGCGATGTCCATGGGGATTGACCTCTCGTGAAATGTCGGTTCAGGCCCGGAGCGCCGCCAGCGCGCGCGCGCCGATCTCATCGACGCCGCCGAGGCCCGAAATCTTGCGGCAGCGCGGCGCGGCCGGGTCGCCCTGCGACGCCCACGCGGCGTAGTAGGCCACCAGCGGACGCGTCTGTCGTTGGTACACCTCGAGCCGATTGCGCACGGTCTCTTCGGTGTCGTCCTTGCGCTGGATCAGCGGCTCGCCGGTGACGTCGTCCTTGCCGGCGACCTTGGGCGGATTGAACTTGATGTGGTACGTGCGCCCCGAGGCCTCGTGCACGCGGCGGCCGCTCATGCGCTCGATGATGGCCTCGTCGGGCACATCGATCTCGAGCACGGCGTCGAGCTTGACGCCAGCGTTCTTCATCGCCTCGGCCTGCGGGATCGTGCGCGGGAAGCCATCGAACAGGAAGCCGTTGGCGCAATCGGGCATCGCGATGCGCTCTTTGACCAGGCCGATGATGATGTCGTCGCTGACCAGGTTGCCGGCGTCCATCACTTTCTTGGCGGCCAGGCCGAGCGGCGTGGCGGCCTTCACCGCAGCGCGCAGCATGTCGCCAGTGGAGATCTGCGGGATGCCGTAGTGCCGGCAGATGGTGGCCGCCTGCGTGCCTTTGCCGGCCCCGGGCGGGCCCAACAGAATCAGTCGCATGGTCTCCTCGGCGCCTCGGCACTCGTGTGAAACGAGCTTAGCACTCAATCCGCCTTGGGCCACAACGCGCGCACGCGCGCCAGGTCGGCCGGCGTGTCGACGCCGGGGCCTGGCCGC
Organism: Burkholderiales bacterium; assembly: GCA_044445225.1. Classification (GTDB taxonomy): domain Bacteria; phylum Pseudomonadota; class Gammaproteobacteria; order Burkholderiales; family Burkholderiaceae_C; genus JAEUPI01. The sequence goes on along the minus strand of JBIODO010000026.1, from coordinate 6,463 downwards.
TCGCCGCTCACGTGCACGGCGATGCGCTCGCCCTGCCACAACACGCGCAACTGCTCGAGCGCCTCCACCGCTTCGAGAGGCGCCGCCGGCAGCGCCGGAAAGCGACGCAGAAAGCCCGCGCGGTAGGCGTACAGGCCGACGTGACGCAGCGGGCGTGGCTCGCTGGGCAACGCTGCGGCAGCGGTGCGGTCGCGCCAATGCGGGATCGGCGCCCTGGAGAAGTACAACGCGCGCCCGGCCGCATCGAGCACGACCTTCACCACGTTGGGGTTGGCAAACTCCTCGGCATCGTCGATCGCATGCGCCACGGTGGCCATCACGCAGGCATTGCGTTGCTTCAGCAGCGCCGCGCAGGCATCGATCATCGCGGTGGCGATCAGCGGCTCGTCGCCCTGCACGTTGACGACGATCGCCTCACCGTCGAGCTGCAACTGCTCGCACGCCTCGGCCAGGCGATCGCTGCCGCTCACGTGGTCGGTGCGCGTGAGCAGCGCATTCACGCCGTGCGCGCGGCAGGCGTCGACGATGCGCATGTCGTCGGCGGCCACCACCACGCGATCGGCGGCCGACCCGGCGGCGCGTTGCGCCACGCGCACGACCATCGGCGCGCCGTGCAGATCGGCCAGCGGCTTGTCGGGCAGCCGCGTCGACTTCAGCCGCGCCGGGATCAACACGGTGAAGGTCACTGGTGCACCCTTCGCGCTACGCGCGTTCCCGCCGAGCGGGAATGAGCCCCTTCGGGCGGCCGGGCGGGGCTCATGAGGTGTCGCGAGCGCGCGATGTCTTCGGCGCGCGCACACCAGCGGCGCCGTGGCGTGCCGTCATTCCAGCGCCGACGGCGCGCTCGGCGCATCGAGCGTGCGCGCCTCGCTCTCCAGCATCACCGCGATGCCGTCGCGCACCGGAAACGCGAGCCGGTCGGCCGGGCAGACCAGTTCGCGCAGCGGCTCTCCGGGCGTGCGCTCAGCGCGCAGCGGGCCCTTGCACAACGGGCACACCAGCATGTCGATCAGTCGATGGTCTAGGGTCATGGTCGGTACCGCGCGGCCGCCCGAAGGTACCGACGCGCCCCCTCGGGGGGCAGAGAGCGAAGCGAGCGTGGGGGTCTCATGGTGGCGGCGGCAGCCAGCGCTTCAGCGCCTGGCCGACCGCGTCGTCGAAACCGAAGTCTAGCGGTGCCACCCAGACCTGGGTGTGGCCCATCTGCTCGGGGCGGATCTTGACGGCGTCTTTTTCGGTCAGCACGACGTCGGGGGTGCCGTCGGGCCACGGCAGGCGGCTGTAGTCGGCGTGGTCGGGCATCGCCAGCGGCTCGAAGTCCAGGCCTTGCGCCCGCAGCATCGAGAAAAATCGCTGCGGCACCGCGGTGCCCGCGCAGGCCACGACGCGACGGCCGCGCAGCGCCTGCCAAGATTGCGGGTCGGCGTGCTGTCCCTGCCACCAACGGGCAAGCTCCACCGCGCCGCCCAGTGAGCGGCGCACGACGAAGCCGGGCAGCGGGGTGCTGGGCTGCGGCGCGTTGTAGATGACCAGCGTGCGTTCGGGCAGTGCGCGCGGCAGGGGCTCACGCAGCGGGCCGGCGGGCAGCAACAGGCCGTTGCCCGCACCGCGCTCGTCGAACACGAGCAACTGCGCGTCGCGGGCCAGCGCGAGATGCTGCAGCCCGTCGTCGGCCACCAGCACGTCGAGCTCGGGGTGCGCTTGGCACAGCAGGCGCGCCGCGTCGATGCGTTGTGCAGCCACTGCCACCGGCACGCGCGCGCGCAGGTGGATCAGCAGCGGTTCGTCGCCCACCAGTGCGGCGCTGCTCGCGGCATCGACGATGCGCGTCGTGCGATCGGTGCGGCCATAGCCGCGCGACACCACGCCCGGCGCGTGGCCGAGCCGCCGCAGCAACTCCACCAGCGCGATCACCGTGGGTGTCTTGCCGGTGCCACCGACCAGCAGGTTGCCCACCACGATCAGCGGCCGTGGCGGCCGCGCGCTCGAACGCAGCCCGCTCGCGAACAGCGCGCGTTGCGTGGCAGTCAGCGCGCCGTAGACCCACGACAACGGCTGCAGTGCGCGCGCCAGCGCATCGGGTTGTGGCCGCTGCCACGATGCGACCAGGACGGGGGCCCAGCCGCGGCCCGAATTCATCGCAGCCCGGCGCGCGTCAGCGGCCCGCCGAGTCGGACGGCACCTGCGCCGCGAAGCTCAAACGGACGAGCCCCGCGCGCCGCGCCGCGTCGAGCACGTTGATCACCGCCTGATGCGGGGTGAGCGCGTCGGCCGAGACGATCACCATCACGTCGGGCCGTCCTGCCGCGGCGGCCTGCAGCTCGAGCGCCAGGATGTCGACGCTGCGGCCCTCGACGGGCTTCTTGTCGACCAGGTAGCGCCCTTCGGCCGACACGCTGACGATGATTTCTGCCGGCCGCTCGCGGATGCGCTCGGCATCGGCGGTGGGCAGCGTGATCTGCAGCTCCGAGTACTTCGAGTACGTGGTCGACAGCATCAGGAAGATCAGGATCACCAACAGCACGTCGATGAACGGGATCAGGTTGATCTCCGGCTCTTCGGAACGGCGGCGGCGAAAGCGCATCGCGCGTCAGACGCAGGGGGGTCAGGCAGCTGGCCGCACGACGAATCGCATCAGGTGCGGCACCATGCGTTCGGCAGCCTGCTCCATGCTGAGCGCGTATTCGTCGATCAGGCGCCTGAAGTAGCGGTAGAACATCAGCGACGGGATTGCGATGATGAGGCCGAACGCCGTGTTGTACAGCGCCACCGAGATGCCGTGCGCCAGCATCGTCGGGTTGGAGCCGCCGGTGGGCGCTTGCGATCCGAAGATCTCAATCATGCCGATCACGGTGCCAAAAAGGCCGAGCAGTGGCGACACGGCGGCGATGGAGCCCAGCGTGTTGAGGTAGCGCTCCAGCCGATGCACCGCGGCCCGCCCGGCGATCTCGAAGGCCTGGCGCAACGCGCCTTCCTGGATGCGCGGGTCACCCATCACGACGCGCAGCCCGGCGGCCAACACCGAGCCGAGCTCGGAGTTCGCCGCCAGCTTGGTCACCACATCGGGGCCCGGCAAACTTTGCCGAGTGACCGACAGCACTTCGTCGAGCAGCTTGGGTGGCGCGATGCGCGGCACGCGCAGGCTGATGAAGCGCTCGATCACGAGCGCGAGCGCCACCACCGAACAGATGAGCAACGGCCAGATCGGCCAGCCAGCGGCTTGTATGATCGAAAACAAGAGGTGAACCCGATGGTGCGTGAGGCGTCGCGCTTGGACGCGATTGCGCGAGGCGCGATTATGGCCGAGCTTGTGGATGATCCGGTGTTGCGCCGTTGCCGCAGGCGGACGCGGTGCAGCATCGGTGCCGCACGCCGAGTCGCAGATGCTGCGCCAACAATCCACTGCTTCTGTGGAAAAGCTTGTGGGCAATCCGGGCTCGCCCGCCGCGAAGGCGCGTGTTCTCGTGCTTCGCGTTGGATTGCCCGAGTTTTGAGCAGTGGGGCCGCAACGGTGGTTGCGATGCAAGGCGCGGCCACTCAGGCGCCCGTGCGGCGCGCGATCGTGGTGCGGTGAGCATCGTCGGCGACATCGGCGGGGCGACGGCGCCGCGCGCACTCGGTGTTGCGGCGCTGCTGTTGGCGGCCGGCGATGCATTGCAGTTTCGCCTCGGTGCCGTGGCGGTGCGCGGTGAGCTGTCGGGGTTTTCTCGCGCGACCAGTGGCCACTGCTACTTCACGTTGAAGGACGCCGACGGCGCGAACGCGGTGCTGCGTTGCGCCATGTTCCGCCGCGCGGCGTCGCTGCTCGACTTTTCGCCGCGCGACGGCCAGCAGGTCGAGGTGCGCGGCCGCATCGGCATCTACGAGCCGCGCGGCGAGCTGCAGTGCGTGGCCGAGGCGATGCTGCCGCTGGGCGCCGGGTCGCTTTACGAAATGTTTTTGCGCCAGAAGGCCAAGCTGGAAGCTGCGGGGCTGTTCGACCCCGCGCGCAAGCGGCCCGTTGCCGCGCACCCGCGAGCGATCGGCATCGTCAGCTCGGTCGCCGGCGCGGCGTTGCACGACGTGCTGACCACGCTTGCGCGGCGCGCGCCGCACGTGCAGGTGATTGTCTACCCGAGCGGAGTGCAGGGCTCGGAGGCGCCGGCGCAGCTGGTGCAGGCGCTGCAGCGCGCCGGCGGGCGCGCCGAGGTCGACACGCTGATCGTATGCCGCGGCGGCGGCTCGATCGAAGATCTGTGGGCGTTCAACGACGAGGCGGTGGTGCGTGCGATCGCCGCGTGCCCGCTGCCGGTGGTATGCGGCGTGGGGCACGAAACCGACATCACGTTGGCCGACCTCGCGGCCGACCTGCGCGCGCCCACGCCTACTGCGGCCGCCGAACTGGCCGCGCCGCTGCGCGACGAACTGTGGCAGACACTGGCGCAGTGGGCGCGCCGCCTGGCGCGCGCGCAGCGGCAACGCGTCGATCGCGATGCGCAAGGCCTGGACTTGTTGTCGTCGCGCTTCGCGCATGCGATGGCCACGCTGCGCCCGCAACGGCAGCGCGTGGACCTGCTGGCGCATCGGATCCGCGCCACGCTGACGCAACGGCTGCGATCGGCCGAGCAATCGCTCGCGCACGCCGCTGCGCGTTGGCAGCGAGCGTCAGCCGCGAACCTCGAGCGGCGGGGTGCGCGGCTGTCGGGCCTGGCCGACCGCCTGGCCTTGCTCGATCCACAACAGGTGCTGTCGCGCGGCTATGCGCTGATCGAAAGCGCGGCGGGGCGCGTGGTGGTGGCGCCGTCGCAACTGCGCGCAGGCGAGCGGCTGACGATCAGCCTGGCGCAGGGCCAGGCCGAACTGGTTCCGCATGAAGTGCGGCAGCGCGAGGGCTGAACGCCCGCGCGCTGCCCCAAGCGCGGCGGCTCAGAGACCGCCGTTTTGCTGCGCCACCATGCAAAACAACATCGGGATCGACAGCAACGTGTTGGCGCGCGAAGTCAGCATCGCCAAACGCGCGGCCTTGGCCTTCTCTTCCGGCGTCACCGTCACGATGCCCAGCGCCTTCTTCTGGTTCGGCCAGATGATGAACCAGACGTTGAACGCCATGATGAGGCCCAGCCACATGCCGATGCCGATGGCGGGCTTCTGCTCGTCGGGGATCTTGGGCATCGAGGGGATCTGCACGAAGTTGAAGTACCACAGCAGGCCGATCCACATCACGCCGCTCAGCACGTGCAGGTAGCGCATGAAGAACGCACCCCAGGCGTGATCGTACGTGGGGCCGCCTGCCAGCGCGCTCACCAACAGCACCAGGATGACCAGCAGCACCACCCCGGCAGCCACCGTGCGACCCAGCGATTGCAATATCGCGCCCATCTTTGTTCTCCTCGTCGCGAAAGATGGCCGACTATAGCCAAACAGAGCGCGCCGTCGAGAGGGGAACACGATCGTGTCGCGCCGCTGGCACTGCGGCGCGGGCACCCACCGTGGCGATCACTTCCCGAACAGCTCGCCGCTGATGCGGGTGCCCGGTTTGACGCCGCGCTTGGCGAACCAGCCCTGGTTCATCTCCAGCACGTAGCGCACCGGCTTGGTCGAGCAGTGCGAGTCGTCGCTTTGCGGCTTCATGTCGGCCAGGTTCACCACCGTGCCGTCCTCGGCGAGAAAGGCAACCGACAGCGGGATCAGCGTGTTGCGCATCCAGAAGCACTGCGTCGCCGGCTGCTCGAACACGAACAGCATGCCTTCATGGGTGGGCATGCTCTGGCGAAACATCAGGCCGGTCTGACGCTGCTCGGGGGTCAGCGCCAGCTGGGCGCGGATGTTGTGCATGCCCACGTGCAGCGTGGCGGCGGGCAGGTCTTGCGGCTGGCCCTGCGGCCAGGCCGCGGTGGTGGCGGTCAACCAGGCCAGCGCGAGCATCGCGAGGGAGCGCCGGCGGCGCTTGTGAACGTGGATCATGGGTTGCTCGAGCGTGGCGTGGGGCTCTTGCTCTTCTTGGTGGGTTTCGGCCTGGGCCGCTTTTCTGCTTCCTTCTTGCTCGCCATGTTCGCCGCCTCGGGTAGGGCCGCGTTGGCCGCGGTAGCCGCGGCAACGGGGGCGCCATCTTGGGCCCAGGCGCTGCCCAGTGTGAGCGAGGCGGCGGCACAGGCAGCAAGCAGATTCTTCATCGGGTGCAGTCTCGGCAACGGCGCGCGCATTGTGCGCCTCAGGCCAACGCGGCTTCGACATCGCGGTTGACGCGACACACTGACATAAAATCGCCAGTTCACAGCGAGCGCAGGAAGCCCATGTACCAACACGTCAAGGTGCCCCAAGGCGGGCAGAAGATCACCGTCAACAAGGACTACTCGTTGAACGTGCCCGATCAGCCGATCATTCCCTACATCGAGGGCGACGGCACCGGCTACGACATCACGCCGGTGATGATCAAGGTGGTCGACGCCGCAGTGGCCAAGGCCTACAAGGGCAAGCGCGAGAT
>JBIODO010000025.1:0-19799 GCA_044445225.1 Burkholderiales bacterium | reverse complement strand
TCGGCGATCACCTTCAGCGACGGCGTCTGCAGGTCTGCGATCGGCGCACCACCGGACGCGATCACCGCATCACGAGTGGCCGCCAGCAACTTGGCGAACAGATCGATCTCGTAGTTCGAGTGCACGTGCTGCAGCACCGCGGTCAGCCGCTCCAGCCCCATGCCGGTGTCCACACTCGGCTTGGGCAGCTTGTGCATCACGCCGTCTTCGGTGCGGTTGAATTGCATGAAGACGTTGTTCCAGATCTCGATGTAGCGATCACCTTCCTGCTCGGCGCTGCCGGGCGGGCCGCCGGCGACTTCGGGGCCATGGTCGTAGAAGATCTCGCTGCACGGCCCGCAGGGGCCGGTGTCGCCCATCATCCAGAAATTGTCGGACTGGTAGCGCGCGCCCTTGTTGTCGCCGATGCGCACCACGCGCTCGCTCGGCAGGCCGATCTCCTTGACCCAGATGTCGTAGGCATCGTCGTCCTCGGCGTACACAGTGGCCCACAGCTTGTCCGCCGGCAGCTTGAAGTGCACGGTCAGCAGCTCCCACGCGTACTTCAATGCGTCGCGCTTGAAGTAGTCGCCGAAGCTGAAGTTGCCCAGCATCTCGAAGAACGTGTGATGGCGCGCGGTGTAGCCCACGTTCTCGAGGTCGTTGTGCTTGCCGCCGGCGCGGATGCACTTCTGCGCTGTGGCCGCGCGCGTGTAGGGCCGCTTGTCGAAGCCCAGGAACACGTCCTTGAACTGGTTCATGCCGGCGTTGGTGAACAGCAGCGTCGGGTCGTCGCCCGGCACCACGGGCGAGCTGGCCACCACCTGATGGCCCTTGGACTCGAAGAATGACAAAAACGTGGAGCGGATCTCGGCTGCTTTCATGCGCGGCTTTGCGATGGGACACGCGATTTTAGGCGGCGCGCATCGGGGGTCGCCGCCTTCGAGGCGCAGCGGCGCACAATTCGGGTCGAAAGGTGGGCGGGTCAGCCGCAACCCCCCACCCCGCCGCGTGGAATTCGGGGACGTTATTTTGTCGCGGTCGTACCATCCGACAGCGCTTGGCTTGTCGACCGCCGTCTCATGCGCGACTTAGCATGGCCGACCGTGGCCTTGAAGGCGGCGCTGTGAGTTGCTGACGATCATGAAACTCCTCCACCGAGTCCATCCCAAGCCGTGCAGACAGATCGTTGCGGCGGTCCTTGCGGCATTGGCCACCGTGATGGCCCCGGCCGCCCAGGCGTGGGAGCCCAGCGCACCGGTGGAGCTGGTGGTGCCCGCCGGCACCGGTGGCGGCGCCGACCAGATGGCGCGCTTCATTCAGGAGATGGTGCGCAAGTACGGCCTGATGGCGCAGCCGCTCAACGTGGTCAACAAGTCGGGCAACTCCGGCGCCGAGGGCCTGCTCGACGTCAAAGCCGCGCAGGGCAACCCGCACAAGCTGATCATCACGCTGTCCAACCTGTTCACCACGCCGTTGGCCACTGGCACCAAGTTCGTCTGGAGCGACATCACCCCGGTGCAGATGCTGGCGCTTGACCAGTTCGTGTTGTGGGTCAACGCCAAGTCGCCGTATCGGTCGCCCAAAGACGTGCTGGACGCGCTACGCACGTTGCCACCCGGGACGCTCAAGCTCGGCGGCACCGGCAGCAAGCAGGAAGACCAGTTGATCAGCGTCCTGCTCGAAACCGCGGCCGGTGCGCGCATCAGCTACGTGCCGCTCAAGGGTGGTGGCGATGTCGCCGCGACGCTGGCCGCCGGCGAGGTGGACCTCACGGTGAACAACCCGATCGAGGCCGAGAAGCTGTGGCGCGAAGGCAAGGTGCGGCCGCTGTGCGTGTTCGACGGCGGCAAGCTCGACTACCACGAGAAGGTCACGGCCGACGCCAGCTGGAACGACCTGCCCACCTGCATGTCGGCGGGCATCCCGGTGCAGTACCTGATGATGCGCGGCATCTTCATGTCGCCGGGCGCCACGCCCGACCAGGTGGCCTACTACGTGCAGCTGCTCGACAAGGTGCGCGCGCTGCCGGAGTGGAAGACCTTCATGGCCCAGGGCGCGTACAAGACGACGACGATGAACGGCCCCGCGTTCGTCGAGTGGCTCGAGCGCGCGCAGAACTTCCACAAGGTGCTGATGCGCGAGGCCAGGCTGATGGCACCGAGTGCGAGCACCGTGGTGATGACCACGCCGCCCGCTGCCGTCAAGAAGTGAGGCGGCCCTGAGCTGGCGCCTGCGCGATCTGCGCAGGTGCGGGCGCGATATAGGATGATTCCACTTTTTCCGGTGTTGGGCACCGGAACTCTTGCAGGGAACATCCGCATGTCCAGCGCCGCCAGATTCAGTTGGGAAGACCCGCTGCTGCTCGATGAGCAGCTCACCGACGACGAACGCCAGGTGCGCGACGCCGCGCGCGAGTATTGCCAGGGGCGCCTTGCGCCGCGCGTGCTCGAGGCGTTTCGTCACGAGAAGACCGACGTGTCGATCTTCCGCGAGATGGGGTCGCTCGGCATGCTGGGGCCGACCATCCCCGAGAGCTACGGCGGCGCCGGCCTCAATTACGTGTGCTACGGCCTGGTGGCGCGCGAGGTCGAGCGCATCGACTCGGGCTACCGCTCGATGATGAGTGTGCAGAGTTCGCTGGTGATGGTGCCGATCCACGAGTTCGGCACCGAGGCGCAGAGGCGCAAGTACCTGCCCAAGCTCGCCAGCGGCGAATGGATCGGCTGCTTCGGCCTCACCGAGCCAAACCACGGCTCCGACCCCGGCAGCATGGTCACGCGCGCGAGAAAGGTGCCCGGCGGCTACTCGTTGAGTGGCGCCAAGATGTGGATCACCAACTCGCCGATCGCCGACGTGTTCGTGATCTGGGCCAAGGACGACGGCGGACAGATCCGCGGCTTCATCCTCGACAAGGGCGCCAAGGGCCTCTCCGCGCCGGCGATCCACAGCAAGATCGGCCTGCGCGCCAGCATCACCGGCGAGGTGGTGATGGACGAGGTGTTCTGCCCCGAGGAGAACGCCTTCCCCGAAGTGCGTGGCCTCAAAGGCCCGTTCACCTGCCTGAACAGCGCGCGCTACGGCATCGCCTGGGGAGCGCTCGGCGCCGCCGAGGACTGCATGCATCGCGCGCGGCAGTACGTGCTCGACCGCAAGCAGTTCGGCCGCCCATTGGCCGCGAATCAACTGGTGCAAAAGAAACTCGCCGACATGCTGACCGATATCTCGCTGGGGCTGCAAGGCTGCCTGCGCCTGGGCCGCCTCAAGGACGAGGGCAAGGCCGCCGTCGAAACCACCAGCATCCTCAAGCGCAACAGTTGTGGCAAGGCGCTCGACATCGCACGGGTGGCGCGCGACATGATGGGCGGCAATGGCATCAGCGATGAGTTCGGCGTGGCGCGCCACCTCGTGAACCTCGAGGTGGTCAACACCTACGAGGGTACGCACGACATCCACGCGCTGATCCTCGGACGGGCGATCACGGGCATCCAAGCATTCACAGCATGAGCGCTCCGACTCCGCTGGCCGGGGTGCGCGTGCTCGACCTGAGCCGCGTGCTCGCAGGCCCGTGGTCAGGCCAGTTGCTGGCCGACTACGGTGCCGACGTGATCAAGGTCGAGCGCCCCGGCGCCGGCGACGACACGCGCACTTGGGGGCCGCCGTGGTGGGGCGACGCCGGCGACCAGATGTCGGCCTACTACCTGAGCGCCAACCGCGGCAAGCGGTCGATCGCGATCGACATTGCCACCGCCGATGGCGCCGACCTGGTGAAGAAGCTGGCGACGCACGCCGATGTGCTGCTGGAGAACTACAAGGTTGGGCAACTGGCCAGGTACGGGCTGGATCACGCGGCGTTGAGCCGTCTCAACCCGCGGCTGATCTATTGCTCGATCACGGGTTACGGACAGACCGGCCCGTACGCGCCGGCAGCCGGCTACGACTTTGCGATCCAGGCCACCGGCGGCCTGATGAGCGTGACCGGCGAGAAGGACGGCACGCCCGGCGCCGAGCCGCAGAAGGTGGGTGTCGCGGTGGCCGATCTCTTCACGGGCCTGTACGCCACCACGGCGATCCTGGCCGCGCTGCAGGAGCGCCACCGCACCGGCCGTGGCCGCTGGATCGATGCCGCGCTGCTCGACACGCAGCTGGCGATGCTGGCCAACCAGGCTAGCAACTACTTGGTGGGCGGCAACACCCCCAAGCGCATGGGCAACGCGCACGTCAACGTGGTGCCGTACCAGGTGTTCAAGACGCAGGACGGCCACATCGTGCTGGCCGTCGGCAACGACGGGCAGTTCCAGCGCTTTTGCAAGCTGGCCGGCCGCCAGGCGGTCGGCACTGATGCACTGTTCGCGACCAACGCGCTGCGCATCGAGCACCGTGACGCGCTGACGGCCGAGATCGCGGTCTGGATGCGCGAACGCACGACCGCGCAATGGACCGCGCTGCTCGAACCCAATGCGGTGCCGTGTGCGCCGATCCTCGAGTTGCCCGAGGTGTTCAAGCACCCGCAGGTGGCGGCGCGCGGCATGCAGATCCACAACGCCGGCATGCCCATGGTCGCCGCGCCGATGCGACTGGATGGCGAGCGCGCGGTATCGAAGGCACCGGCGCCCCGCCTCGACGAGCACGGGGCCGCGATCCGCGCTGCGCTGGCTCGCTCGGGCGACTGGCCCGGCGCCGAGTGACCCGACTCCTGGAGCACACACGATGGACATGAAGACTTCGCCACTGGCGTCGCTGCAGGATGCGACGCTGCTCAGAACCAACGCGCTGATCGACGGGCACTGGATCGGCGGCAACAGCCGTTTCGCAGTCAACGATCCGGCCACCGGGCTCAAGCTCGTCGACGTAGCCAACCTTGGTGCCCAAGAGATCGGGCGCGCGATCAGCGCCGCCAACAACGCCTGGCCGGCGTGGCGCAACAAGACGGCCAAAGAACGCCACGCCATCCTGATGAAGTGGTTCGCGCTGCTGAACCAACATGCCGACGACCTGGCACGCATCATGACCGCCGAGCAAGGCAAGCCGCTGGCCGAAGCGCGCGGTGAGGTGATCTACGGCGCCAGCTTCATCGAGTGGTTCGCCGAGGAAGGCAAGCGCGTCTACGGCGAAACGATTCCGACCACCGACTCGAGCAAGCGCACGGTGGTCATCAAGCAGCCGATCGGTGTCTGCGCGGCGATCACGCCGTGGAACTTTCCGATCGCGATGATCACGCGCAAGGTCGCGCCCGCGCTGGCCGCTGGCTGCCCGGTGGTGATCAAGCCCGCCGAGGCGACGCCGCTGTCGGCGCTGGCCTGTGCCGAGCTCGCGCAGCGCGCCGGCATGCCCGCCGGCGTGCTCAACGTGGTGACCGCCGACGCGACACGATCGATCGAGGTCGGCCGCGTGCTGTGCGCATCCGACGTGGTGCGCCATCTGTCGTTCACCGGTTCCACCGAGGTCGGCCGCATCCTGATGCAGCAATGCGCGCCGACGATCAAGAAGATCTCGCTCGAACTCGGCGGCAACGCGCCTTTCATTGTGTTCGACGACGCCGATCTCGACAGCGCGGTCGACGGCGCGATGGTCAGCAAGTACCGCAACGCCGGGCAGACCTGCGTGTGCGCCAATCGCCTGTACGTGCAGGACGCCGTGTACGACGCATTCGTTGACAAGCTCGCCGAGAAGTCCAGGTCCATCAAGGTCGGCAACGGCTTCGAACCCGGCATCAACCAGGGCCCGCTGATCGACGGCCAGGCCATGGCCAAGGTCGAGGCGCACGTGGCCGATGCGCTGGCCAAGGGCGCCAAAGTGGTGGTCGGCGGCACGCGCATCGGCGAGCGTTTCTACACGCCCACCGTGCTGGCCAATGCGACAGCCGACATGCTGTGCGCGCGCGAAGAGACCTTCGGCCCGGTGGCGCCGGTGTTCCGCTTCAAGACCGAAGCTGAGGCGATCGCTTTGGCCAACGCCACCGAGTTCGGCCTGGCCAGCTACTTCTACAGCCGCGACGTGGGCCGCATCTTTCGCGTGGCCGAGGCGTTGGAGTACGGCATGGTGGGCATCAACACCGGTTTGATCTCGGTGGCCGAGGTGCCATTTGGTGGCGTCAAGCAATCGGGCCTTGGACGCGAGGGCTCGCACCACGGCATCGACGACTACGTCGAGATCAAATACCTGTGTCTGGGTGACCTGAACAAGTAGGTGGCGCAGCCCAGCGCCCCGCGGGGCTGATCAGAGCGGGCTCGGCACCTCGTCGTTGGCCGCTGCATCGCCGCGCTCCGGGCGGTCGAAGAATCCCGTGCGGCCCTGCGCATTGTTCTGCGAGGCCTGGTTGGCGGCCAGCCGCAGCAGCGTGCCAGCATCGCGCCCGTCGCCGGGGTAGCGCGCGACGCCGGCACCCACCGCCACCGCGAGACCCTGCCCGGCAACGCTGAGCGGACGCTGCAGGCTTTGCGAGAGTTTGGCGAGCACCCGTTCGCCGTCGCCGGGGTCGTCGATCCATGCCAGCAGCACGGCGAAGCTGTCGGTGCCGAGTGCCGCCACCACATCGCTGGCGCGCAAGCCCGAGCGCAAGCGCACGGCGATCTTGCGCCGCAGCACGTTGGCCGCCTCGGCACCGAGCTTGGCCTCGGCGGCGGCCAAACCCTCGATGCGCAGCACCAGCAGTGCCATCGGGGCCGGCTCGCGCTCGCGCAGCGCGAGCAGGTGGGTCATGTGCTCCATCAACTGCGCGTGATTGGGCAACCCGGTGCCCAGATCAGTGGCATACGCGCGCCGCGCGGCCATCTCGAGCCCCTTGCGCTGCACCCCTTGACGAAGTGCCAGCGCCAGCCGGTCGGCCTGCGCATCGCGTGCCGGCACCACCTCTTGCACGCCCGCCTGCAACAGGCGGGCAAGGTCAGCCGCCGCTGGTTCCGGCGTGACCACGATCAAGGCCATGTCGAGCACCACGTGCGACAGCGCGCTCCAGTGGACCAGCGCGTGCAACTCGGCCGCGGTGGCCACCTGCAGCAGCAGCGCGTCGTAGTGATTGAGCTGCATCAGCTCGCCTGCTTCGGCGAGGCCGTCGCAACGCTGCACGATGAACGGCCCGAACGAAGACGTGGCCAGATCCGGCGGCGAAGCACCTTGGAACAGCACTTGGATCGGAGCGCTCATCGCCACGCGATCGTGCGTCAAGCCCGCTGACCTGGGCAGGCTCGAAAACACCGAGCAGCCAACTGCCCATCTGGGCCAGGCGAGCGCGCCGTCTGCCTCGCCACCGCACGTCAAGTGCGGTGTGGAGCGGGTGAAGGGAATCGAACCCTCGTATGAAGCTTGGGAAGCTGCCGTTCTGCCATTGAACTACACCCGCGTTCGGCCGGCATTTTAGCGTGAGCGCTGTGATCAACCCTGGGCCAGGCCGGTCGGGCGCGTCGCGTTCGACATACCGCACTGTGCGTCGCAAACGGCCCGCGGCTCGACGCTCACCGGTTGTCGAGCCGGTTGTAGTCGAACAGCCCCGCTTCCAGCGGCGACCACTGCCGGTAGGCAGCAGCCAGTGCGTCGCTCGCGGCCCAGAACGCGGGGCTGGTGCGGCGGACCACGAAGCGGTCGGCCAGTGCGCGATAGTCCGCCTCCGACGCCAGCGCGCCGATGACCGCGGTCAGCGCAGGAAGCTCGGCCAGGCTGGTGCGGAAGATTGCGTTCGGATAGGCGCCAATGAACCCGGGCACGACGGTCAGCGTGTTCTCTTGCGGCAGCAACGTGCCACCCTCGCGCAGCAACGTCGATACGTTGCTGTGCCCGGTGTCGCGCAGCAGGCTGAAGTACTGCGGCGCGAGTGTTGCGTCGTCGACCCGCAGCACCACCATCTCGGGAAGCCACGACAGGCTCGCACCGCGCAGCGCGGCCAGACGCTGCAGCCCGTCGCGCAATGCGGCGTTCGGCACGCCGGCCAGCGCGAAGCGCCGCTCCAGCACCGGCGCCAGGCGCTGGTTCAGCAGGTCATAGAGCTCGCGCTGCGGATCCTTGCTGCGGTAGACGATGCCGGACTCCACATCGATCCGGCTCTTGTCGCCGCCGACATACGACTTGACGTCATCGCTGGCGCCGCGGTACCAGAAATCGCGGATGCTGCCGCGCGATGCCTTGGGTAGATACGTCAGGAAGTTGCTCTCGCCCTCCATGCGCATGAAGTCCATGTAGAGGCGGCTGGTCAGCTGGTGTCCGACGTTGCCGTAGGGGTCGTAGCCGGCGACGAGCAGATAGTAGATGCGTTCGAACAGCGGGTAGCCGATCACCCAGGCAGTCTTCGGCGTCTCGCCGACGAGCCCTTTCACGACGGAGGCGCTGTCGAAATGGCGGAACACCGTCAGCGCCGCATTCGGGTTGCGTCCGTCGCCATCCCAGATCTGCGTCAAGTCGACCTTGTGTGCCCCGCCATAGCGCTGCTCGACGAAGGCGGTCTTGGCGGCGAGTGCGCGCGTCTCCAGCTTGGCCAGCTCGCGCCACGCCAATAGCACGGTCGAGTTGCTGCCCGAGGCCGCCGGCAGGCGCAGGTCGCCGGCCTGGCGCGCAAGCACCTCGGCGACCGCCTCGTCGGCGCTGGCCTTCGGATCCATGAAGTAGACCCAGAACCGATCCTCGATCACGTCGAGCGCCATCTGGCCGCGGCACACCGGGCCCTTGATGAAGTTCATGATGAAGAACTCGGCCTCGTCGAGCATGAAGCGGTAGCGCGAGTCGGGCGGTATCGCGGCGAAGGTGATGAAGGGGTTCGAGGCCTGCTCAAGCTCATACGACGGCAGCGCGTCGACGCTGTAGTCGGCGTCGAGGAACCAGCCGCGGAACTTCATCATGCGTGCCGGCGACAGCAGGTAGGGCATGTGCGTCTTGGCGAGCACCGTCTCGCGTTCCGGTACGAGGCGGTAGTACACGCGGGCCACGCCCGGGTCGTCGTAGGGCCGGCGCGAGGCCAGTGGCAGTGCCGGCGAGCCGGGTGCCGCGGCCGAGCGGATGACGCGGAACCAACTGCGTTGCTTGTCATCCTCGAACCCCAGGTGGCCGAGGAAGAGGTGCTCGTACAGGTAGCGGCTCATCAGCTGCTCCTTGCGCGAGTCGCCGTTGAGGAATCGCTCCCAGTCGTCGACCTGGCGCGTCACGCCCTGCGGCACCGGCAGCGGCGCGTCGTCGGGCGAGCCCGCGGCGAGCCAGCGGGTCAGCACGCCGAGTTCGCGCTCGTTCAGGCCGGGCAGCCCGTAGGGCATGCCGCCCAGCGGATGGTCGCGTTCGTACGCGTCGTACTGACCCAGATTCGGACAGGATTGCGCGCGTTCCAGCGAAAAGTCGAAGTCGCTCGACAGCACCTTGTCTGCGGGCAGCGGATGCGCCTTCTTCAGCGCCAGGCTTCGATACAGCACGCTCGCCGCCAGGTTGTTGTCGGGCGACGCAGCGCGTTCGTTGAGCACGGCGAAGAAGTCCTGCTGGCGCCATTGCGACGGCCGTTGCGCATCGACGAACAGGCGTGTCGGCGCAGCCTCGGTGAGACGGGTGGCGTCGTACACCACCGCCTTGCTGGCGCCGCGCGCGATGCCCTCCCATGCACCGAGCTTGAGCTGGCAAGGCGCGTCATAGCAGCCATGGCAGACCACGCAGCGGCTCTCGAGCACGGGCCGCACGTCGTCGCGGAACGAGACCCCGCCCACGGCTCTGGCGGGCGCGCGGTCGAAGCGTGTCGGGTCGGCCACACCGAAGCGCTCGTTCAGCGAATCCTGCGTCAGCGTGGCACAGCCGGCCAGACAGGCGGCAATGAGGGCGAGGGTCGTGGTGCGCATGGCCTTCGGCGCGGTGGGGGGGCTCGATCGTACGCGAGCCGTTGCGCGCATCGAGTCCGGTGTCAACAACGCACGATCACCGAGCTTCGATCCGATGCTGGTCGAGGGGTAGCCCTCTCGATGGCGACGCCCAAGCGTGCCAGAGTGGGGCCACGTCGAATCCGTTTGAGCTGTGAATCGATTCGCCATCCAAGACCCGCTCGACGAGGCACGCACCGCGATCTCGCGTCGCATCCTCTTGGTCGCCACAGCGGTGTTCGGGGTCGCCGCGTTGCTGCTGGCAACCGGCCCGTTTCCGGTTCCGTTCCGGGCAGCGCTGGTGGTGAGCTTCACGCTGGCAGCGCTGTTGTCCTGGGGGGCGACGCACTGGCGCGGCGACTCGGCACAGTGGGCGGTGATCGGCGTCAATTTCGTGGCTTTGGGCCTGGTGGCGCTGTATGCCGCGTTGAGCGGCCTGGGCGTGAATGCGCCCGTCGTCGGCTTCATGACGCTGCTGCCAATGGCGATTTGCGCCGCCGTCGGCACACGCACCGGTGTCGTCACAGCCGCCGCCAGCGCAGCGTCGCTGTTGGCGCTGGCCTGGGCAGAATACGGTGGACTGATCGCCGGCGCCAGTTTGCTGCCCAACCTGGGGCTCGAGCGCCGCCTGGCCAATCACATGCTGTTGCTGGGCGCCGGGCTGGCGTGTGGCGTGATGGTGGCCCAGGTGCTGCTGATTCACCGCCGCGCCAGCGACGAACGCGAAGCGCGTTTCGTCGGGCTGCTCGGCATTGCGGTGGACACCTACTGGGAGCTCGACGCCGCGTTGAGCGCCACCACCGTCTGGCGGCGTGACAGGGACAACCGCTTCGCGCCGCTGGGGCAGGTGCTGCCGGCACCCTGGAATCAGCCTGGAAGCCAGTTCGTAGAAGCCGAGCTCACCGCGCACAAGGCAGACCTGGCGGCGCATCGACCGTTTCGCAATCTGCACGTGCGGTGGGTCATGCCCGATGGCAGCATTCGCGACGACCAGGTGAGCGGCGAGCCGCGCTTCGATGCGCAGGGCCGCTTCGCCGGCTATTGGGGTGTGACGCGCGACATCACGGCCGACGTGCAGATGCAAAAGGCGATGCACGCCACCGAATTGCGCTATCGCGATCTCTTCGAGGTGTCGCCGCTGGCGCTGGTGATCCACCACGACTGGGTGGTGGCCGATGCCAATGCAGCGGCCCTGATGATGTTCGGCTATCCCGATCTCGCGTCGATGAAGGGCCAGCGTCTGCTGCAGCACCTGGGATCAGAGGCAAAGCTCGGTCCGGCGCACGCGCGGCTGGGCGCGGTGCAAAGGGGCGCGCGCCTGGCGCCCGTGGTCTACCAGGCCACCACGCGCGACGGCCGCCGCCTGATGCTGCACGCCAGCGCCACGCGCCTGGACGACGAGAGCCAGCCCAGTGTGCTGTCGATCTTCGACGACATCACCGAGCTGCACAAGGCGCAAGACGCCCTGCGCCGCTCGGAAGCCACGCTGTCGCATCTGGTGACGACCAGTCCCGATCTGATCACGCTGACCGACCTCGAGACCGGCCAGTACGTGATGGTCAACGACACCTTCACGCGCTTCACCGGCTACTCGCGCGAACAGGCAATCGGCCACACCGCGTTGGAGTTGGGCATCTGGGGCGATCCGCAGCAGCGCACCGCCTTCGTCGAAAAGATCCGCACGTGCGGCACGGTGGCCGACTGGCCGCAGGAGTTCGTGTCGCGCACCGGCGAGCGGTTCATGCTGCTGCTGTCGGCCGCGCAGTTCGATCTCGAGGGCCGGCGCTTCCTGGTGCTCAACGGGCGCGACATCTCGGAGACCGAGCGTACGCGGCTGGCGCACGAAGCCGTGCTGCAGAACGCGTCGTTGGGCATCGCCTTCACGCGCGAGCAGACTTTCGTGCAGGCCAACCCCGCACTCGAGCAGATGCTGGGTTGGGAGCGCGGCTCGCTGGCCGGCCAGCCCGGGCGCGCCGTGTGGCGCAGCGACACCGAGTATCAGGAGATCGGCGCGTTGATCAGCGCACGACTCGCGCGCGGCGAGCCGGTGGAGTTCGTGCACGAACTCAGGCGCCGCGACGGCTCGATCTTCTGGGGACGCATGCTGGCCAAGGCGATCGACCCGACGCACCCGCTGCGCGGCGGCACCATCTGGATCATCGAAGACATCACCGAGCGCCGCCGCACCGAGCAGGCGCTGGCCAAGGCGCGCGACGACGCCGAGGCCGCCAACCGCGCCAAGAGCGCGTTCCTGGCCAACACGAGTCACGAGATCCGCACGCCGTTGAACGGCCTGGTGGGGCTGGCACGGCTGGCGCGCCGCCCCGAAGTCGACGAAGTGCGCCGCCGCCAGTACCTCGACCAGATCGGCGACAGTGCGGAGACGCTGACTGCGGTGATCTCCGACGTGCTCGATCTGTCCAAGATCGAGGCCGGCAAGCTGCTGATCGACCACATCGCATTCGACCTCGGTTCGCTGTTCGACTCCCTGGGCCGCGTCTACGGCACACTGGCCGACGCGCGCGGCCTCATCTACAAGCAGACGATCGACCCGGCTTTGCCGCGCCGCGTGACGGGCGATCCGGTGCGCCTGCGCCAGATCCTCACCAACTACCTGAACAACGCACTGAAGTTCACCCAACACGGCCGCATCGGCCTCACCGCTTCGGCGCTGCGCGACGGCCGGTTGCGCATCGAGGTCAGCGACACCGGTCCGGGCATCGATCCCAAGGTCCAGCAGCAGCTGTTCACGCCGTTCACGCAGGCCGACCAGTCGACCACGCGCCGCTTCGGCGGCACCGGCCTCGGGCTGTCGATTTGCCGAGAACTGGCCAACCTGATGCATGGCAGCGTCGGCGTTGAGAGCGCCGCAGGTCAAGGCAGCCGCTTCTGGGCCGAGTTGCCGCTCGACAGCGCGCCGGACCACGCACCCGACACGGGCTTCGGCGATGACAACTACCCCGGCGCGTTGGCCGGCGCGCGCGTGTTGATGGCCGAGGACAACGCAGTCAACATGACGATTGCGGTGGCGATGCTCGAGCAATGGGGCGTGATCGTCTCGCAGGCCAGCGACGGCGCACAGGCGCTCGAGGCGGTGGCACAGGCGCAGCGCTCGGGCCACCCGTTCGATGCCGTGCTGATGGACGTGCAGATGCCTGCCATGAGCGGCTACGAGGCCACACGCCTGCTGCGCGAACGCCACGACGCGCAAACGTTGCCGATCATCGCGTTGACAGCAGCCGCGCTGACCTCCGAGCGCGAGTTGGCACTGGCCGCTGGCATGAACGACTTTCTGACCAAGCCCATCGACGCGCACCGCCTGCGCGACACGCTGATCGCGACGCTCGACGCGCGGCGCGCCGGCATGCTCCATGGCGACGACCGACGGTGAGCGCGAAGCCAGAACCGTGCGCAGCTACGTGCTGCGCGGCGGCCGCATTGGCAGCGGCCAGCAGCGTGCGCTGTGCGAACTGGCGCCGCGATTCACGCTGCCGTTCAGCGAAGGCCCGCCCGATTGGGCAGCCGCATTCGGGCGCGATGCGCCACGGGTGCTCGAGATCGGCTTTGGCATGGGCGACGCCACGGCAGCAATCGCCGCCGCGTCCCCCGGCATCGATTGGATCGGCGTCGAGGTTCACCCGCCGGGTGTGGGTGCACTGCTGCGGCGAATCGAGGCACTCGGCCTGGGCAACATCCGCATCGTGCAGCACGACGTCGTCGCCGTGCTGAGCCACATGCTGGCACCGCAATCGTTGGCCGGTGCGATGGTGTTCTATCCTGATCCGTGGCCGAAGAAGCGTCATCACAAGCGGCGGTTGATCCAGCCGCCGCTCGCGTCGCTGCTGGCCTCACGCCTGGCCCGCGGGGCCACACTGCATCTGGCCACCGACTGGGAGCCCTATGCGCAGCAGATGCTTCAGGTGTTGAGCGCCGAGCCGACCCTGCTCAACACCGCCGAGGGCTTCGCGCCGCGTCCGGCGTATCGCCCCGCCACCAAGTTCGAGCGGCGTGGCGAGCGCCTCGGTCACGCCAGCCGCGATCTGGTGTTCCGCAAGCGGTAGGCCGTCAGTCGGCCCACTGGACCAGCCCACTCCACGCGGTCACCAGCACCATCGCGCCGAACGCAATGCGGTACCACGCAAACGGCACGAAGCTGTGGGTGGAGATGTAGCGCAGCAGCCAGCGCACGCAGAAGAAGGCCGAAACGAAGGACGCCAGCATGCCCACGGTCCACATGCCGAGGTCGCTGCCGGCGAGCAGGGTCCGCTCCTTCCACAGCGAATACAGGCCGGCCATGGTCAGCGTCGGGATTGCCAGGAAGAACGTGAACTCGGTGGCCGCGCGCCGCGACAGCCCGAACAACATGCCGCCGATGATCGTGGCGCCGGAGCGGCTGGTGCCCGGAATGAGCGCAAACGCCTGTGCGATGCCCACCTTCAGCGCGTCGAGCGCCGTCATGTTTTCGACGTCGTCGATGCGCACACGATGGTCGCGCCGCTCGGCCCACAGGATGATCAGGCCGCCGAGGATGAAGGTGGCCGCCACCGTCGGCGCGTTGAACAGGTGCGTTTTCAAGAACTTGCCGAAGGCCAGTCCGAGCAACGCCAGCGGCATGAAGGCGATCGCCACGTTGAGTAGCAGGCGGCGTGCGCTGGCCTCGCGCCGGGCATGGGTGAGCACGTGAGCGATGCGCGCGCGGTACTCCCAGACCACGGCCAGGATCGCCGCCGATTGAATGACGATCTCGAACAGCTTGCCGCGCTCATCGTTGAAATTCAGCAACGCGCCGGCGAGGATCAGATGGCCGGTGGACGAGACCGGCAGGAACTCGGTCAGGCCTTCGACGACACCCATCACCGCGGCCTTGGCCAGCAACACCGGATCCAATTCGTTCCTCCCGTTGGGCAGCGGCGGATGATACGGGCGGCGGTGCGAGGTTCGCGCGCCGCGCCAGACACTCGGTTGATTCCCTCTTGTGCGAGCCGGCCGCCGTGCCGCAATGTGCCGCGGCCCGCGGTGTGGCCGTGCAGCCGCGCCCCCGTTGACCCCTGCCGGATGGGTGGATTACATTACTGACCAGTCAGTCATTAAGAAATGAACGAGATCGTCACCTCCATCCGTCGACGGCAGAAGGAAGCGCGTCCGCAGCAGTTGCTCGACGCCGCGCTGATGCTGTTCGTCGAAAAGGGCTTCGCCGCCACGCGGGCCGAGGAAGTGGCGCAGCGCGCGGGTGTGTCCAAGGGCACGCTGTACCTGTACTACCCGAGCAAAGAAGAATTGCTCAAGGCGGTGATTCGCGAACACCTGTCGTCGCGCATCGCCGCCGGCGCTGCGGCGGCCGACAAACACCGCGGCACCGCGGCCGAACTGCTGCGCGAGGTGTTCAGCCGCTGGTGGCTCGACGTGTTCGACAGCCCGACCTCGGGCGTGTTCAAGCTGATCATCACCGAGGTGCGCAACTTCCCCGACCTCGCCGAGTTCTACAGCCGAGAGGTCGTGCAACCGGGCGAACAACTGATCGCCCGCATCGTGCAGCGCGGCGTCGACAGCGGCGAGTTCGATGGCCTCGACGTGGCCGCCGTCGTGCACTCACTGGTGCTGCCGATGGTGATGCTGTGCCTGCACAAGCATTCGCTGGGCGCGTGCGCCGCCCATCACGAGGATTTCGACGCGCACGCCTTCATCCACTCGCACATCGACCTGGTGATCCGCGGTTTGCTGCACAACGGCGCCGATGCGCAGCGTCCGACGCGACGTGCCGGCCGTGCACACTGACGCGCCCGTAAAATTTGCGGCTTCGGTCGCCGACCCCCCGACCCCTCCTTATCCACCATGAATCTCGAACTCGCCCGTTTCAACATGATCGAGCAGCAGATCCGGCCGTGGAACGTGCTCGACCCGGCCGTGCTCGGCCTGTTGGCGGTGGTGCGCCGCGAAGACTTCGTGCCGGCCGCTTATCGCGCCCTCGCCTTCGTCGATTGCGAAGTGCCACTGCCCGAAGGCCAATGCATGCTGGCGCCCAAGGTCGAGGCGCGGTTGCTGCAGGAGGCCGGCGTGCAGCGGCACGAGCGCGTGCTCGAGGTCGGCACCGGTTCCGGTTTCATGGCTGCGCTGCTGGCGCATCGCGCGCGCTCGGTGTTGACGCTGGAGCTGCACGCAGCCTTGGCGACGATGGCTGCCGCCAATCTGCAGCGTGCGGGCATCGCCAACTGCAAGGTGCGCGTGCTCGACGGCGCGCGCGGCATGCCCGACGAAGCACCGTTCGACATCATCGTGCTGTCGGGCTCGGTCAATGCGGTCCCGCAAGCGCTGCTGCAGCAACTAGCGCCCAGCGGCCGCTTGATGGCGATCGTCGGCGACGAACCGGTGATGCGCGCCGTTCGCGTGCAGCGGCTGTCAGAGTCGCGCTTCGAGACACGCGACCTGTTCGACACGGTGGCACCAAGGCTGCGCGGCTTCGACGAGCCGAGCCGGTTCCATTTCTGACCCACGCGTGGCGCCGCCCCGCATTCTCGAGGCTGGCCATCGACCACCCATCGCTGCGCGCCCACCAGCCGACCCCCTCAATCGGCGGTGCATCGCAAACGGATTGCCGCCACGACGGCGGCCCACCTACAAAGCCGGCTGCCGCGTGCTCCTCACTCCCGCCCACGCCCGCTCACAGGACGATCAGCATGACTT
This sequence comes from Burkholderiales bacterium, assembly GCA_044445225.1. Classification (GTDB taxonomy): domain Bacteria; phylum Pseudomonadota; class Gammaproteobacteria; order Burkholderiales; family Burkholderiaceae_C; genus JAEUPI01. The sequence goes on along the minus strand of JBIODO010000025.1, from coordinate 3,318 downwards.
TCGCGCCATTGCGCTCGACCCCTCAACCTGTTCGGCCGGCTGCCTTCGTCGTGGCCTGCGTACTGGCGCTGCTGCCGGGCTGGGCCAGCGCCCAGAGCCTGCGCGAGTTGTATGACGCCGCGCGCGCGTTCGACGCCACCTATCTGGCCGCACGATCGCTTGCGGAATCGGCCCAATACCGCGCCGCTCAGGCCGACGCGTTGAACCGTCCCAACGTCGGACTGGCGGCCAACGCCTCGCGCACCGACGTCGACGTGCCGCCTACCGTGACCGGGCCCAACAGAACAGCCATACCGCTCACGAGCGGCCACTTCTTCAACAACCGCGTCGACGGCACCGTGAGCGCCATCCAGCCGCTGTACAACCGCAGCAACGACGCCACCATCACGCAGGCGCAGCGCGGGCTCGACGCGGCGATGACCGACCTCGAAAGCGCCGAGCAGGATCTGATCATCCGGGTCGCGCAGGCCTACTTCGACGTGCTGGCCGCCTACGATGCATTGATCACCTCGCAGACCGGCAAGAAGGCGATCGCCGAGCAACTTGCCTCGGCCAAGCGCAATTTCGAGGTCGGCACCGCCACCATCACCGATACCCGCGAGGCGCAGGCGCGCTTCGATCTGTCCACCGCGCAGGAGATTGCGGCCGAGAACGATCTGCGCACCAAACGGGTCGCGCTCGATCAGCTGGTGGGCCGTACCAACGTCGTGCCCAAGCCGCTGGCCGAACCGGTGACGCTCCCCGGTCCGATGCCCGACGACGTCGACGAGTGGGTCAGCACCGCCGACCGTATTCATCCGCAGGTGCGCAAGGCGCGCCTCGGACTGGAGATTGCCCGCCTCGAGACCGAGCGCGCGCGCGCCGCCGAAGGCGTGACGGTCGATCTGGTGGGCTCGGTGGGCGCCAATCGCCTCGCCGGCACCGCCACCACGACCCCGGGCACCACCACCAGCGGCGTGATCGGCGTGCAGTTGAAGATGCCGCTGTACACCGGAGGCGCGACACAGAACCGCATCAAGGAGACCCTGTCGCTCGAAGACAAGGCGCGCAATGACCTCGAGGCCGCGCGGCGCGGCGTTGCGCAGGGCACGCGGGTGGCGTTCCTGGGCCTGAAGTCCGGGCGCGCGCAGGTCAACGCGCTGGAGGCCGCGGAGTCGTCGAGCAAGCTGGCGCTCGAGGCCACTCAGCTGGGCTACAAGGTGGGCGTGCGCGTCAACATCGACGTGCTCAATGCGCAGACCCAGCTCAACCTGACGCAGCGCGACCTCGCGCGCTCGCGCTACGACGTCGTCGTCAACGGCCTGCGGCTGCGCCAGGCGGCCGGCGAACTGCGCCCCGAAGACGTCGACAGCGTCAACGCGCTGTTGGCGCCTTGAGCTGCCGCTTGCCAGCGCGTTAGCTTTACGCAACTTTTCGCGGTAGCCGACCCGGCGCAAACCCGCAGCAACGGGGCGCGCCGATACTGCGCGCCATGTCGACGTCGATCCGCGCTGCGATCGCGGCCCACCGCTTCGGGCTCGGCGAGCCCGACCTCGCGGTCGTCGGCAGCGATGCGCAAGGCTGGCTGCTCGCGCAGATCGGCTCTGCCGATGCCCAACGCGGCGATGCGCTGCCCAGCGCCGCCGAGGGCTTGCGCAGGCACGATGCCTACCTGCGGCGCCTGCGGGCCGGCGCCACCGATCCTTCCGCGCAGGCCAAGCCGCTCGAACAACAGTTCGCGGAGCACTTTCGCGAACTGGTGCAGGCCGACCTCGGTGCGCGCCTGGGCACCGCCGCCACCACGCAGCGGCCGTTCACCGAGCGCCTGGCGCTGTTCTGGGCCAACCACTTCACGGTGTCGATGGCCAAGGGCGCGGCGCGCGGACTGGTGGGTTCGTTCGAACGCGAAGCAATCCGCCCGCAGATCGCCGGCCACTTCGACCAGTTGCTGATCGCGTCGACCCAGCACGCCGCGATGCTGCGCTACCTCGACAACGCGCTGTCGGCCGGGCCGCATTCGCGCATCGTGGCGCGCCTGGCGCGGCAGCAGCGCGACGACGGTGTCGTGCCTCGTATCACCGGCTTGAACGAAAACCTGGCGCGCGAGGTGCTCGAGCTGCACACGCTCGGGGTCGACGGCGGCTACACGCAAGCCGACGTCACCGCCTTCGCCGCCGTGCTCACCGGCTGGCGCGCGCCTCGGCTGCCGCGCGGCGAGCAAGCCAGCTTCTTCGATGCCGCGTGGCACGAGCCCGGCCCGAAGATCGTGCTCGGCAAGCGCTACGAAGAGGGCCCGCAGGCCTTGACGGAATTGCTGTGCGATCTGGCCCACCACCCGTCGACCGCGCGCTTCGTCTGCACGAAGCTGGCGCGCCATTTCGTGGCCGACGAACCACCCACCGCGCTGGTCGACCGCCTGGTGCGCAGCTTTTCCGACAGCGCCGGTCACCTGCCCACGGTCTATCGCGAGTTGGTGCGCTCACCCGACGCGTGGCAGCCGCAGGCCACCAAACTCAAGACACCGGAAGAGTTGGTCGTCTCCAGTGCGCGCGTGCTGGGTGTCGGCGACGCCATGCTGACGCGCGGCCGCGATGCCGGAGTCGGCTTCATGGGCCAGCGCGTGCAGGCCGCGCCCTCGCCCGCCGGCTGGCCCGATCGCGCCGAAGAGTGGCTGGGTCCCGATGCCGTGTGGAAGCGCCTCGAGTGGGCGACGCGCGTCGGCGATCGCCTGGGGCGGCAGACCGATGCGCGCGCCCTGGCCGGCCGCTCGCTCGGTCCCTGGTTGAGCGATGCCAGCCGGGTGCAGATCGAGCGGGCCGCCGACGGCCCGCAGGCGCTGGCTCTGCTGCTGATGGCGCCGGAATTCCAGCGTCGCTGAACCCTCGGAGGCCGACCGTGAATGCGCGCAGAGAATTCATCGGCACCCTGTTGAGCGGCGCCGCGCTGGCCCCCTGGAGCCAACTCAGCCTGGCCGGGCAAGCTCAGGGCAACGACGCACGCCTGGTGCTGTTGATCCTGCGCGGCGGCATGGACGGTTTGTGCGCCGTGCCGCTGCCCGCCGACCCTCAATTCATCGCGGCGCGCGGGCCGCTGGCACAGATGCCCGCCGCACCGCTGCCGCTGGAGGGGCCGTTCGCTCTGCATCCGTTGTTGGCCGAGATGCACGCCATGTACCGCCGCCAGGAGCTGCTGGTGGTGCATGCCACCGGCCTGCCGTATCGCGAACGCTCGCATTTCGACGCGCAACAGTTGCTCGAATCCGGTGGCACCCGCCCGCACGAGCTGACCAGCGGCTGGCTCGGGCGCGCGCTGGCCGTCGACGGCCGCCGCGGCATGGCG